>JBBRGH010000061.1:0-11606 GCA_038240915.1 Gemmatimonadales bacterium
TCTCGAGGCTGTCGGCTTGGGCGTCGAGCTGGTCGCGGTGGGCCCCGGCGATCTCGATCGGGATCAGGATGTGCCGGCCCTTGGCCTTGTCGCCCTTGCGGCTGGTGATCTCGATCAGGTGGAAGCCGAACTGGGACAGCACCGGCTGGGACAGCGTGTTGAGCGGCAGCTTGAAGGCGGCCGAATCGAAGGCGGCATCCATGCTGCCGCGGGTCCATTCGCCCAGGTCGCCGCCCCGTGCCGAGCTGGCGGTGTCGGCGGACTCGCGGTGGGCCACCTCGGCGAACGGCGCGCCGGCGACGATCTCGGCGCGCACCGAATCGACGCGCTGGCGCGCGGCGGCGGTGTCGGCGGCGGTCACGGACCGGGGCAGGGCGACGAAGCTGAGGAAGCTGGTGGCCGGGCGCTGGAAGTCGTCGACATGGGCCTTGTAATAGGCGGCGATCTCGGCGTCGCTCAGGCTGACCGTGGAATCCGGAATGATGTTGCGGGCGATCACGGCGGTCAGGCCGATCTTGACCGTCTCATGCTCGTCCCGATATTGCTCCCAGAGGGCGGCGTCGGAGAGATAGATGTCGGCGGTGACGACGCGGAGCAGCTTCGAGCGCTGCAGCTGCTCCCGATACTGGGCCTCGAGCGACGGTAGATACTGCTGGGCCACGCTCGAGGTGAGCCAGCGCTGATACTTGCCCATGTCGAACTGGCTGTCGGTCTGGAACTCCGGAATCTTCTGGAACTCTGGCGGCGGCGAGGTCCGCATGGCCTCGACGATTTCGTCCTCGCTGACTGTGATCCCGCGGCGGCGATACTCCGCCTCGAGGACGTTGTTCTGGACGAACTGCTCCCAGACCTCGTCCCGGATCTGCTGGTAGTCCTCCATCCCGAGCGCGCCGGGCGACTGCCGCTGGCGGGCGTCGATGTTCTGCTGGACGACCGACTGGTAGGTACGGGCGTCGATGCTCTGGCCGTTGACCTTGCCGACGGAGGTCTTGGTCAGAAGCCCGGTGTTGCCGGTGATCCCGCTGAGGTCGACCACCAGCCAGGCGAAGAACGTGAGGGCCACCACCACCATCAGCGGTTTGGCCGCGTTGCGGAATGCTTGCATAGTCGAACCGAAACTCCCGACCTGTGGGGGGGAACGCGCGAGCCGGAAGCTTAAGCCGATCACCACCGAACCTCAAGGCTGCCTAAAGGTTAGCAGTTGACAGGCCGAGCGTGGCTCGCTACTCTCACGGAACTCACCACAACGACAGTCACTCGCTGGCTCCCCACGGCACCTCGGACCTCGGATCGCGGACCCCGGATGGCACTGAGCGAGATCGAAAAGCTGGAGCGCCGGTACGCCGACAACCCGCAGGGTCTGACCTTCGCTCCACTGGCGGAGGTCCATCGCAAGAACGGCGACGTCCCCCGGGCCCTCGAGCTGCTCCGAGCCGGCCTCGCGCTCCATCCCGACTACATCCCGGCCAGCATCGTGCTCGGCCGCTGTCACCTCGATCTGGGCGATCTGCCGGCCGCCGAGACCGCGTTCACCCACGTGCTCGGGCTGGACGGGGAGAACGTGATCGCCCTCAAGGCACTGGCCGACATCACCGAGCGCCTGTGCCGGTTCGACGAGGCGGAGCGCTGGCTGCGCACCCTGCTCGCGGTGGACCGGAGCAACGACGAGGCCCGCGATCAGCTGGGCCGGGTCGAGACCGCCCGGCGCCAGGCCGAATCCGCCTCCTTGGCGGCGACGGCCACGGCGCCCGAGGCGGGTGGGTCGGCCGAGGCGGGCCCGTCCGGCGGGGGTGGAGCGGCGAGCGAACCGGCGGCGCTGGTGCTGGAGCCGGCCGCGGGGCCGGGACAGGAGACGGCCGCCGACAACCGTGAGGCGTCGGCAGGCACGATGAGCGCCCCGCCGCCGCCCGAGCCACCCCGCGACGCCATGTTCGGTTGGGTATCGGAGTCCGACAGCCCCCAGGCGGACGAAGCGATGCCCCTGGCGCTGGAGGAGCTGGACCTGTCGGTCGAATCGGGCCCGCCGCCGGAGGGGATCGAGCTGGAGCAGCCGATCACCCTGGAAACACCGGTGGTCCCGCTGGCCGGCATCGTGGGTCTCAGCGACACGCAGCGCGACGGGCTGGAGGTGGGGGAGGAGTTCCGGGTCGAGACCGCGGAGGACATCGTCCTCCGGAGCAGCGGCGGCAGCGAGTTCCAGGTGGCCAATGCCTCGGAGGAGCTGCTCGACAGCCGGGGATTCGGCCCGCCCGAGCCGGCGAACCCGCCGGCGCCCGCGTCGTCACGCTCCCTGCTCGGCGCGGAGGTCCCGCCCATCGAGCCGGCGAGGATATCCACGGAGGGCCCGGCTCCGGCCGCGGCGGAGCCGAGCGCCGCGAACGAGTCGGCCGCGCCATCCTGGATCGCGCAAGAGGCCGAGCGATCGACGGCCTCATGGGCGGCACCGGTGGCCGAGCCGCCCCGGCACCCCGAACCCGATCTGGTGGTCACCGAATCGATGGCTGAGCTGCTGGTGCAGCAGGGACACGCGGGCGAGGCGCTCACCGTGTACCGCCACCTGCAGAGGCGGAGTCCGGGCGAGGCGCGTTTCGTGGCGAAGATTGCGGACCTGGAGCGCGTCACCACGCCCCGGCCGCCGGCCGAGCCCGCGGCGGCCGAACCTGCGGCGGCCGAACTGGCCTCCGCGCCGGGCTCGCTGGCCGCGGCCCCCCGTCCTGCCTATTCGGTGCTCGAGACCCAGGGACAGTCGGTGCAGGCGTTCCTCCGGGGGGTGTTCGGCGCGCGGCTGGCGGCCGGGGTCACCATCAGTCACCCCGAAACGGCCCGGCCTGCCGCGACCAACTCGGCCGATCCGGATGGCGCTCCCACCCGCCCGGCGCACGACAGCCTGTCGCTCAGCTCGGTCTTCGGCGAGGAGTCCACGCCGACGCCGCCAGCCGTGCCGGCGACGGGCGGTGGCGGGCAGAGCGGCGTCTCCTTCGACGAGTTCTTCGGTCCGCCCGGCGCCTCCACCGCGCCGCGGGCCCCGCGGGCTCAGGATTCCAAGAGCGACGACCTCGACCAGTTCCATGCCTGGCTTCAGAACCTGAAGCGCTGAGATGCGGATCAGCGTCCTGAACGGCCCCAATCTGAATCTCCTGGGGCAGCGGGAGCCGGAGGTCTATGGGCGGGCGACGTTGGGTGAAGTCGAAGCCATGGTGCGAGAGGCGGCCCGGGTGCACGGCGCCGAGATCAGCTGGTTCCAGACCAACCACGAAGGCGCCATGGTGGACGCCGTGCAGGCGCTCAAGGGCACGGCGGACGGGGCCCTCATCAATGCCGCCGCCCTCACCCATTCGAGTCTCGCGCTCCGCGACGCGCTACTGGCCGTCCAGGTTCCCTTCGTCGAGCTGCACCTGTCGAACATCTTCGCCCGCGAGCCGGCTCGCCGGCACTCCATGATCGCGGACCTGGCGCTGGGGATGGTGACCGGGTTCGGCCCACAGAGCTACCTGCTGGCCCTCCAGGCGCTGGTGGGCCGTCTGCGTGCCGCCTGACCGGCGGAGCGAGCGCCAGGCGGCTCTGCGGGCGGCGCTGGACGCGGACGGGCTGGACGCGCTCCTGGTCACGCACCTTCCCAACATTCGCTATCTCACCGGCTTCAGCGGCTCGGCCGCGCTGCTGCTGGTCCGGGCCGACGCCACCCTCCTGATCACCGACTTTCGCTACGCCGAGCAGGCGCCGAGCGAGGCGGGCCGCGCGGCGACGGTGGAGATCGATCAGACGAGCGTCTGGGACCGGCTGGGACGGCTGCTGAACGGGGCTCCGGCGGGCAGCCTCGGTCTCGAGGCCCAGGCGGTGACGGTGCGGGATGCCGAGCGGATCGCCGCCCTGACCCGTGGCCGGGTGGTCCCGACCAGCGACCTGGTGGAACGCCTCCGGGCGATCAAGTCGCCCGAGGAGGTGGCCGCGATCCGGGCCGCGGCCGATCTGGCCCAGGCGGCGCTGGCCGAGGTGCTGCCGGGGATCCGTCCGGGCCAGCGCGAGCTGGAGATCGCGGCTACGCTCGAGGGCGCGCTGCGCCGGCGGGGCAGCGAGTGGCATCCGTTCCCGACCATCGTCGCCAGCGGACCCCGCGCCGCGCTGCCCCACGCGCGGACCAGCCCGCGGACGGTCGAAACGGGGGAGTGGCTGCTGCTTGACTTCGGCGCGCAGGTGGACGGATACTGCGCCGACTTGACCCGGACGGTGGTGGTCGGCGCTCGCGCCGACGAGCGACAGCGGACCATCTACGAGCTGGTCCGGGCCGCCCAGCGGCGGGCGCTCGACCACCTCCGCCCCGGCCTGACGGGCCGGGAGGGCGACGCGCTGGCGCGGGAGGTGATCGCGGCCCGCGGCTTCGGCGACGCCTTCGGCCATTCGCTGGGGCACGGGCTCGGACTCGAGGTGCACGAGGCGCCGCGGCTGGCGCCCACGGCCGATGCCCCGCTGCCGGCGCACGCGGTGGTGACGGTCGAGCCGGGGATCTATCTTCCGGGCTGGGGCGGCGTCCGGTTGGAAGACGACGTCTATCTCGGTCCCGACGGCGCGGCGCTGCTGTCGGACGGCCGGACGGAGCTGGTGGAACTGGTCTAGCCTGGAGCGTCAGTGGCAACTACCGCGGATTTCCGAAACGGGATCGTACTCGAGATCGACGGCCACCTCTATCAGATGGTGTACTTTCAGCACGTGAAGCCGGGCAAGGGCGGCGCCTTCGTCCGGACCAAGCTCAAGAACATCCGGACCGGGGCGGTACTCGACCGGACGTTCAACGCCGGAGAACGGGTCACCGACGCCCGGCTGCAGCGGCGGCCGATCCAGTACTCGTACGTCGACGGGCACTTCTACCACTTCATGGATCAGCAGACCTTCGACGACATCATGCTGACGGAGGACCTCATCGGCGCCGATCAGCTCAAGTATCTGAAAGAAGGCATGGAGTGCGAGGGCCTGGTCCACAACGACCGGGTGATCCTCGTGGAGCTGCCGAACTTCGTCGAGCTCGCCGTGACCCGGACCGATCCGGGCGTCCGCGGTGACACCGCCACCGGCGCCACCAAGCCGGCCACGCTGGAGACCGGCGCCACGGTGCAGGTCCCGCTCTTTATCGAGGAGGGGCAAGTGATCCGGGTCGACCGCCGCGACGACAAGTACCTCACCCGCGTATGACGCCCCAGGAGATGAAGCAGCTGGCCGACCTGCTGCAGCACGTCCCGGGGATCAAGTCGATCGAGCTGGCGGACGTGCAGCGGCTGGCGCAGCTGCTGCGCGACTCGCCCGAGATCGGGTCGATCGAGGTGCGGGGCATGTTCGACACCAAGGTGGTGATCACCCGCACCGGCAGCGGCGGACCCACGTACATGGCCGCGCCGGCGTCGTATCACCCGCCGCCGGCGGCGCCAGGCGGTGTCGCGGCCGGCACCGAGGGCGAGGCGCCGCGCCCGCCCTCGCCGCTCAAGGACATCAAGTCGCCGATGGTGGGCACGTTCTACAAGTCACCCGAGCCGGGCGCGGATCCCTACGTCAAGGTGGGCACCCGGGTCACCACCGGCCAGACGGTGTGCATCATCGAGGCGATGAAGATCATGAACGAGATCGAAGCCGAGATCGCCGGCGTTGTGCGCGAGGTGATGGTGGACGACGCGCAGCCGGTGGAGTTCGGCCAGGTCCTCTTCCGGGTCGATCCCAATGGCTGAGTCCGCGCCCACGTCCCAGAGCCCGGCCCCGAGCGGGGGCTCGGCCGCGTCCACCTTCAATTTCAAGCAGACCATCGCCCAGATGGTCCAGCGGAACGCCTCCGACCTGCTGCTCAAGGTGGGCCGGCCGCCCACGGTCCGGATCAACGGCGAGCTGCAGCCGCTGGAGATGCCGCCGGTCAAGCCCGAGGACGTGAAGCTGCTGGCGGAGCAGGTGATGACGCCGCGCCAGGTGAAGGAGTTCGCCGAGAAAAAAGAGGCGGACTTCGCGATCGGGGTGCCCGGGGTGGGCCGGTTCCGGACCAACATCTACCAGCAGCGCGGCACCCTGGCCTTCGCCTTCCGGGCCATTCCGTACGAGGTGAAGACGATCGCCGAGCTGCACCTGCCCGAGGTGCTCGAGGAGATCGCGCTCAAGCCGCGCGGGCTGATCCTGGTCACGGGCATCACCGGCTCGGGCAAGTCCACCGCGCTGGCGGCGATGATCAATCACGTGAACCAGAATCGCCGGGTCAACGTGATCACGATCGAGGATCCGATTGAGTTCCTCCACCGGGACGTGATGGCCAACATCTCCCAGCGCGAGGTCGGCAGCGACACGCTGACGTTCGGCTCGGCCCTGCGGCACGTGCTGCGGCAGGACCCCGACGTGATCCTGGTCGGCGAGATCCGCGACATGGAGACGCTCGACACCGCGCTCAAGGCGGCGGACACGGGCCACCTGGTCTTCAGCACGCTTCACACCACCGATGCCACCCAGACGCTCAACCGGATCATCTCGTTCTACCCGCCGTACCAGCACCAGGAGATCCGGATGCTGCTCGCCACCGCGCTGCAGGCGGTCGTGTCGCTCCGACTGGTGCCGCGGGCCGACGGGCGCGGCCGGGTGCCGGCGGCCGAGGTGCTGGTCAACACCGCGGCCGTGGCGGACAACATCCGGGACATCGAGAAGGCGCTCAACATCCCCGACCTGATCGCCGAGGGCACGGTGTCCTACGGCATGCAGTCGTTCGACCAGTCGCTGATGAAGTGGTTCAAGGACGGGATGATCTCGTACGAGAGCGCGCTGTTCTACTCGACCAACCCAAGCGAGTTCGCGCTCCGGGTGTCGGGTGTCGATTCGGCCTCCGACCGCAAGTTCACCGAGATCACCGGGGATCCGTCGGCCGCGCGCGCCATGGACCTGACGCCCTGACGGCCGGAGCCGCCCGTGTTTAAGAAGGTCCTGATCGCCAACCGCGGGGAGATCGCCCTGCGGGTGATCCGCGCGTGCCGCGAACTGGGGCTCGAGACGGTGGCCGTCTACTCCGAGGCCGACCGGGAGTCGCTCCACGTGCGCTTCGCGGACGACGACGTGTGCATCGGGCCGCCCCCCAGCCGCCAGTCCTATCTCAAGATCCCCAACATCATCGCCGCGGCCGAGATCACCGGGGCCGACGCCATCCACCCGGGCTACGGTTTCCTGGCGGAGAACGCCGAGTTCTCCGACATCTGCAAGGCCTCCAACATCACCTTCATCGGCCCGTCGGGCGACCAGATCCGCCAGATGGGCGACAAAGCCACTGCCCGCCGGCTGGCGGCCGAGGCGGGGGTGCCGACGGTGCCGGGCTCGCCCGGGACGATCGAGGATCCGGAGGAGGCGCTGGCCTTCGCCGAATCGATCGGGTTGCCGGTGATCATCAAGGCCACGGCGGGCGGTGGCGGCAAGGGGATGCGGATCGCGCCGGAGGCGGAGCAGTTCGCCCAACTGTTCGGCCTGGCCCAGAACGAGGCTCTGGCGGCGTTCAACAACGGGGCGGTGTACGTCGAGAAGTACCTGCCGCACCCGCGCCATGTCGAGATCCAGGTCATGGGCGACAACTACGGCAAGGTCGTCCACCTGGGCGAGCGCGACTGCTCGGTCCAGCGCCGGCATCAGAAACTGATCGAGGAGAGCCCGAGCCCGGCACTCTCGGCCGAGCTGCGGGACCGGATGGGGCAGGCGGCGGTGGCCCTGGCTTCGAACATCGGCTACTCGGGGGCCGGCACGCTCGAGTTCCTGCTCGACACCGACGGCGCCTTCTACTTCATGGAGATGAACACCCGGATCCAGGTCGAGCACCCCGTCACCGAGATGGTCACCAGCTTCGATCTGGTGAAGGAACAGATCCGGGTCGCGTCGGGCGAGCCGATCAGCTTCCAGGGCGACGGGCGCCGGCTCCGCGGCCACGCGATCGAGTGCCGCATCAACGCCGAGGATCCCTACCGCAACTTCCAGCCCTGTCCCGGGCTGATCACGGCGTATCACCCGCCCGGCGGTCCCGGCGTGCGGGTCGATACCCACGTGTATGCCGGCTACACCGTGCCGCCGTACTATGACTCGCTGCTGGCGAAGGTGATCGTCCACGGCAATGACCGCGAGGAGGCGCTGACCCGGATGGGCCAGGCGCTCGACAGCTTCATCCTCGAGGGCGTCACGACCACGATTCCCTTCCTGGCGCGGGTCATCCGCCATCCGGATTTCGTCGCGGGCGACATCGACACCCGTTTCCTCGAGCGGGAGTCGCAGCTTCTCCGATCGGACGCATGAACCTCCACGTGGTCTTCGCGCCGGGCGGCCTGGCGCCGGCGGACGTCCAGGGCCGCACCGTCTTCGTCATCGACATCCTCCGGGCCACCACCACGATGTGCGCGGCGCTCAGCCACGGCGCCAAGGCGATCATCCCGGTGGCCTCCACCGAGGAGGCCCTCCGGCTGGCCCAAACCATCGGCAGCGACGACGTGCTGCTGGCGGGCGAGAAGGACTGCGTCCGGATCCCGGAATTCCATCTGGGCAACAGCCCGCTGGAGATGACGGAGCGCGCGGTCCGGGGCAAGACCCTGATCGTGACCACCACCAACGGCACCAAGGCGCTGCTCGCCGCGGTGGGAGCGGCGGCGGTGTACCCCACCGCCGCCGCCAATCTGAGCCTGGCCGCCGAGCGCGCCCGCGAGGCAGTGGAACGGGACGACGACATCCTCATCATCTGCAGCGGACGGGAGAACGCCTTCTCGCTCGATGACGCCTACTGCGCGGGCCGGCTCGCGGCCGCCGCCCTGGGGAGCCGCCGGCCCCGGCGGGGACTCAACGACGCCGCCATTGCCAGCCTGGACCTGGTCCGCCGCTACGGGGAGCGTTGGGAGCGGCCGCTCCGGTACAGCCGGGCGGGGCGGGAGCTGATCCGCCTGGGCTTCGGCGACGACGTGCTCGATGCCGCCCGCCTCGACGCCTACCCGGCGGCCGCGCACTTCCACGACCGCCGGGTCACACTCTCCCCCGTGCTGGTATGAGCTCCGATTCCCGCCGGCGGCTGGGGGCCATCACCGCCCTCGTCGCCGGACTGTTCGTCGGCCTGACCCTGCTGCCGTTCCCCGTGACCGGACCGATCGGCCACTCGCTCGGCCAGGCGCTCTGGCGGGTGCTCGGCGCGGGAGCGCTGGGGATTCCGCTGCTCGGCATCGGGCTGGCCCTGGCCGGCTTCGAGCGGCTGGGCACGTTGGACATGAAGCGCTCGGCGTTTCTGATCATCGGGCTCAGCGTTCTGCTTCCCTACCTCGCCGGCGTGCTCTTCCACGTCACCGTGGCCGATCTCGACACCGACCGGTTCCTGGGCCGGATGGTGGGCGTCGTGCCCGGTTTCTTCGCTGTGCAGATCCCCAAGGGCATCGGCGTGGCCGGCGCGGTGCTGACGGGCTTTCTGGCCCTCTGCGCGCTCACCCTGGCGACGTTTGCGTGGCACCCCCTGCAGCGGTTCGAGCGGCAGCCCGAGCCCGCGGAGCCGTCGCTCAAGGGCGATACGCTCAAGGCGGAGGCGCTCAAGGGTGACAAGGCGGAGGGGCGGCGCAAGACCGGGAAGGACGCCCCGGAGCCGCCGGTGGAGGAGCCGGCCAGACTGCGCGCGGATGCGCGAGCCACGCCGGAGAAGGTCGAGACCAAGGGAGACGGGAAGACCGCCAAGGCGCGGCCGGCCAAGAAGCCCGAGCCGCGGCGAGCGTCGGGCGAACGGGATCTCGGCCCGGTCTGGGACGTGGAGCTGCTGGAGGCGCCGCGGACCAAGGCGATCGACGCCGGGGAACGCGAGCGCAACGAGCTGCTCGACGCGCTGCAGGAGCGGCTCGAGGAGACGCTGGCCGAGTTCAAGGTCGAGGGCGACGTGGCCGGCCGCACCACCGGACCGGTGGTCACCCAGTACGGGGTCCGGCTCCGGCCCGGCGTCAAGATGAACCGGCTGGTCAATCTCGCCGACGATCTGGCACTCAAGATGAGCGCGCGATCGATCCGGGTGGCCCGCATCCCCGGCCGCGACATGGTGGGCGTGGAAGTGCCCAATCCGAAAGCGCGCGTGGTGGTGCTGCGGGAGCTGCTGGAGGACGAGCAGTGGGCGGCCGAGGAGCGGCTGCTGCCGGTGGCGCTGGGGCTCGACCTCGAGGGCCGGGCGGTGATCGCGGATCTGGCCAAGATGCCGCACCTCCTGATCGCGGGGGCGACGGGCACCGGCAAGTCGGTCGGCCTCAACGCGATCATCACGTCGCTGATCTACCACTACCAGCACAAGGAGGACCTCCGCCTGTTGATGATCGATCCCAAGATGGTCGAGCTGTCCATGTACAAGGACCTGCCCCATCTCCGGCATCCGGTCGTGACCAACAACAAGGAGGCCGCGCGGGTGCTCAAGTGGGCGGTCGGCGAGATGGAGCGGCGCTACGTGCTGCTCGAGGCCAACGGCGCCCGCAACATGAGCGACTTCAACCGCAAGGTGCTCGAGGGCAAGTCGCTCAAGAACCCGGGCGTGCGGAAGGTCACGCTGACCGACATCGCCGCCGAGGCGCCCGACACGCCGCCGCCGCCGCCGCCCGAGCTGGAGGCGTACACGGAGGGCAAGCTGCCGCTCATCGTGCTGGTGGTCGACGAGCTGGCGGACCTGATGATGACGGTGCAGGCCGAGGTTGAGACGCCGCTGGCCCGGCTGGCGCAGAAGGCCCGGGCCGTGGGGCTTCACCTCATCCTCGCGACCCAGCGCCCCTCGGTGAACGTCATCACCGGCCTCATCAAGGCCAACTTCCCGAGCCGGATCGCCTTCCGGGTCGCGTCGAAGGTCGACAGCCGCACCATCCTCGACCAGAACGGCTCGGAGGCGCTGCTCGGCAAGGGTGACATGCTCTTCCTCGAGCCGGGGAAGAGCGATCCGATGCGGCTGCAGGGCGCCTACATCTCCACCGAGGAGAGCGAGAAGATCATGGAGCGCTATCGCCAGTGGAAGGTGGAGCGCGAGCAGCGCGGCATGGTCGAAGGCGCCGAGAGCAACATCCTCGACGAGGTGCCGGACGGCGATGCCGGTGAGGGCGGGGAAGGCAGCGCCGAGGCGGGCGAGCGCGATCCCCAGTTCAAGGACGCGGCCGTCGCCTGCGTGCAGAACCAGGGCGGCTCGACCTCGCTGCTGCAGCGGAAGCTGGGCATCGGCTACGGGCGGGCCGCGCGGATCATGGACCAGCTCGAAGAGGCGGGCATTCTGGGGCCGGCCAACGGGAGCAAGCCGCGAGACGTGCGGATCGGCATCGACCAGATCGACGAGTACTGCCGGTAGCCCGAAGGGGGTGGGGCCGCGGAGTTGGTAGACGAGGGGCGCGTCCAAGGGCGCGCCCCTCATCCGTTGCGGAGATTGGCGCCGCGTCGACCTCGGCGATTTCGAGCACCCGCTCCCGCCGGAATGGTGTTCGTGCCGCGAGGCAGTTCGCCTACCTTGCGCCATGCCAACCAAGCGAGCCTTCGTGCCGACGGCGCAGTGGGCCGATCCGAGGCAACGCCGCGGCCTCTGGGGCGAGCGGGTCGCGATGGCCTATCTGACGAGCTGTGGCTGGGCCATCGAGGCCCAC
>JBBRGH010000062.1:0-11582 GCA_038240915.1 Gemmatimonadales bacterium
TCGCCGTTGTAGCGGAAGCCGAGCCGGTCCAGCAGCCGCATGATCCGCTCGTCGCTGTAGAAGCCGGGCGAGGAGAACCCCACCGGCCGCCCGAAGTGGCGGACGAAATGGCGATAGGACTCGTCGACGTCGGCAGCCAGGTCCTCGTCGGGCAACTCGCGGAACCGCCGGCTCCAGACCACGTGGTCCATGCCGCCATGCAGCCCCAGCTCGTGGCCTTCGGCCTGAAGCTGCTGGATCTCGGGCACGAAGCTCAGGCCCACCGGCCGGGCCAGCGCCGTCTCCAGCAGGAAGCGCGGCCAGCCGGTCTTCTTGATCAGGTGCACCGCTTCCCGGTCGGCCAGCTTGGCCTTGGAGCGGGTGACGCCCTTGCCGACCCACTCCCGGAGGTTGGTGGACCGGCCCATGTTGACGAAGAAGGTGTTGGGGACGCCGAAGTCGCGGCAGACGGCCCGGATCCGCGGCAGGCCGTCGGTGACGCACACCCGATGATCGACGTCCCAGCGAAATGCGAACAGCCGATCGCTCACCGGCGGGCCCCCGCGCCGATGCTGGCGTAGATCTGCTCGAACTGCTCCGCGCTGCGGTCCCAGTCGAAGAGGCGCAGCGCCCGCCCCCGGCCGGCCCGCCCCATCCGCGCGCGGCGGACCGGATCGGCCAGGAGCGAGCCGATGGCCTCCGCCAGGGCCGTCGAGTCCCCGCGCGGAACGATGAGGCCGGTCACGCCGTGCTCGACCACTTCGGGCAGCCCGCCGGCATCGCTCGCCACCACCGGCGTCTCGCAGCCCATCGCCTCGGCCGCGGGAATGCCGAAGCCCTCCTCCAGCGAGGGGATGACCGACACCGCCGCGGCGCGGTAGTAGGGCGGCAGCTCGGAATTGGCGACCCAGCCGAGGAACGTCACGTCCCGGCCGATCCCCAGCCGCTCGGCCAGGGCGATCAGCTCGGGCCGCTCGAACCCGTCGCCCGCCACTACGACCTTGAGGTCGGGAAACCGGGGCTTCAACTGGGCGGCGGCCTCGATCAGGAACCGGATCCCCTTCCGGGGGAAGAGCTGGCGGCAGGCAAAGATCATGTTGCTGCCGAACCGCGGGTCGAACTCGGTGCCGGCCGGCGCCGGACTGAAGCGGCGGAGGTCAGTCCCGTTGAACACCAGATGCATGGACTGGTCGGGCGCACCGGCACGGAGCGCGTGCTGCCGACAATCGTCGGTGATGGCGGTCAGGGCGCCGGCCTTGCGCAGGGTCCAGCGGAGCGCCGGCCGGACGTACCACCGGGTCGGGAAGTCGTAGCCCTGCTCCGGGTTCACGTACACGTCGCCACCGTGCATGGTGATGACGCTGGGGACCTTCAGCCGCCGGGCGGCCGAGACGGCCGCCGGACCGGTCGGAATCGCCCAGTGGGCGTGGATCACGTCGGCCCCATGCTCACGCGCCGCCGAGAGCGTGGCCCGGAACTGGGCCTCCAGGTAGTGAGCCATTACGGCCAGCCGGGCCATTTTGCCCATCACAGTGACGCGGCTCTGAGCCACCCGGCCGTAAGTCAGGTCCACGGGGAGTTGGAGCGGGAACCGGACGACATCGACCCCGTCGAAGCTCTCCCTGGCCGGCATGGACGAGTTGCCAGGTGTCACTACCGTCACCCGGTGACCCCGACGGGCCAGGTGCCGGTTAATGTCGTGGACGTACGTCGCCTGGGTATCGGTGGCGTGCTGTGGGTACCAATAGGTCGGACAGATGATCCGCAATGAAACCTCGGGCCCGTCGTCCGCGAGAGGAGCACGTCTGGTGGCTTCGACCTCCACTGCGCTTGTGCTCATCACTCAAACCTCATTACAGGGCCGTCCGGGGAGGTGCAAAGCCTAGGGGAACGCCGCCCAAAGATCAACATTTATGCCACTTACGGCCTCTGGCCGCAGGCTCTTGACGGCTGCCTCGGCTCAAGGTGTTCCCCCATTCTGCCGACACTCTGCAACACCCCGTTGCGGCCCTCCGCCGGGGGCACAAGCCTGATCCGAGGAAGCGGCCATGACGGCCACGCCCGACCACCAGGAGTTTCCCTTCGCCGCCGGCCTCGGGTCCACCGACCGGGAACGCCTCTTGGTGCAACTTATGGCATCGGTCTGGGAGACGATACTCCAGCTTCCGATTTTGGCCAGGGAGGGGCTTGACGAGGACGATCCCCGCGATCGCGCACGGCCGGGGCCCGGAGATGTTGACCCATACGGAGGTGCGGGATGGCTGGGGAACTGGCCAGCATGGTGGGGGGAGGAGGGTTCCCGGGTCCTCAATGACGTGGTTTTCGCCTGCCTGGGCCACCGGGTTCGGGTGACGTTCCTGCAGCCCACCCGCTAGGCGCCCCTCTCCAGCAGGCTCCGGACCTTGGCGGCGAGGTCTTCTTGGGTGAACGGCTTGGCCAGGAAAGGCGCGCCGGGCTCCAACAGGCCGCCCTGGAACACCTCCGACGCAAAGCCGGACATGTAGAGGATCGGCTTGCCCGGCCAGCGCTGCTCCACGAACCTGCCGAGCTCGCGACCGTTCATTCCCGGCATCTTGATGTCCGTGAGCACCAGGTGAACGGGACCGCTGTGCTGCTCGATCGCGGCCAGCGCCTCGCGCCCGTGCCGCGCCTCGATCGCGTGGTAACCGGTCCACGTCAGCATCCGGACTGCGAGACGGCGGACGGCTTCCTCGTCATCGACGACCAGTACGGTGTAGCCACCGGCGGGCCGTTCACCCTGCGGTGTCGGCAAAGTCAAGCGTGCGGTCCCATGTGATCGCCTGGAGGGATGGGGCTGGAAAGTTTGTCTGGAGCGGGAGCGCCCGCAAGCTCTGCCCGCTAAGCGTCCGACCGCGCACATCACCCGGTCGTGTCCCGGCCTGTGCCTCACGGCGCTCCTGGTCCATGGCAGGGGCGCCCACCAGCGGCGCTTGCCGGATCCGGCGAAAGACCGCCAGGCCAGTCGGGGCGTGAACATGGATGGCGGCGAGCCCAGGCAGCATCCTGGCGCGGGGCGGCGCGCCATCAAGCGCGATCCGGCGCCGATTTGCTAAGTGCACCGGTACCTTTTCCGACGCGTCCCGCGGAGTCCGCCTGTTACCCCGCCTGTGTGTCTGAGCAAATGTCTGAGGTGCCAGTAACTCTAATCGGTACGTTTAAGAATCGTCTCCTCCGGGAGGCTGCCCTCGGCCGCTTCCTCCGGGCTCGAGATGACAGCCCTGCTCGTGGGCTAAAGGGTAAGGTACACGTCGAGAGCATCCTCGGTGCAGCAGGGTCGACCGCTGAGGAGTCACGGTGGAGTCCGCCCTGCTAACGTCCGATCAGCCCCAGCGCCTCGCCCCCCGACTCCGTACAGTAGGCCCGGGCGGCCGAGAACCGTCGACGTGCCGCCCCGCCGATTCTATGAGCGCCACGCTAATAAAGTGGCTCGGCATGGATACGTCATCACGACGGGTAGCAACCTTGCCCCTCGCACCTTGAAGGAGCTGTCGCCCGAGGCGTCAGTAACCCGAATCCGAGTCTTGACAACGGCTTGAGTGGGGCGCGTCGCCTCCCCGTCAACGCCACGGCCGCCCACCTGACTTGATCGCCTCTTGACTTACCGCCGGAAGATTGTGGCTGGTGCACTCACCCGCCAAACTCAACCGGAAGGCCACGATGCTTGGATGCCATGGCGTCAACCTGCTGACCCTCGGCTTCGGTCTGCTGCTGAGCCTGACCGTGGCCCCGGTGGACCAGGCGCAGATCTGCTTCCGTGGACACCCGCGCCCGAGGTGCACCGGCTTTGCCATCCTGGAATTCTCCGGAGCGGCACGCTTGAATCAGAAGGCCGGGCCGAGTGACCAGAGCGAGGGGCTCTTATCCTGGAGCGGAGGGTACCTGCACGGCGTGGGCGCGCGGGCGGCCCTGGGAGCGGCCTTCAAGTTGAGCGCGGACGGCGACGGCCACCGCTGCGGTCCGGTCCTCCGTTATCGGCACTGGCTCGGTCCGACCTAGAGCGTGGACATTGCGCCCGGGGTCTTTGTGGGCGGCCGGGACAATTTCGCTGCCCTTCGCTTTCCCAGCCCGACCGCCGATCTCACGATCAATTGGGGCGATAGGCTCGGCTTGACGCTGGGAGCGGACGTGCTGCGGCGGGAGAGTGGAAAGCAGAGCTGGGAGACGTTTATGGGGATCCGGTTCGGAACCTGGCTGGCGCCTCTGGCAATGGTCGGGCTCGGGGTCCTCGCAGGAGCCTTCACAAACTGAGCGGCCCGGCGCTGGGGGGCGGGCTATCGCGGCTGGTCGCTCCGGCAGCGGCTCGATCTCCTCGCTTCGATGCCCGGCTCGCCGGGGTGCCACGGGCTCCTGCAGGCGTCCGGGAGGCGATCGACCCGCTCCTTGAGGGTGAATCGCCGGCTCGCTAGTTGTTAGCGCACGTCCCCGCTCCCCCCATCACCGGCGGGCAACCTGCACCCCCAGCACGGCTACGCATCCTCAGCTCCGCCTGGCACGAAGGCGCGCCGAACCGAAGCTTGAATGATCGCTTCATTCGCTCTGCCAAGGCTCTGAGGTCGGCTCGGTCCGGTGGCACACCTTCGTATCCGCGTCCACCGGGCTCGATCGTCGCGGTGCCGGTCTTCGAGATGCCCGCGAACACCTTCACCTGTCCCCGCATCACCTGCCATTGGTCGGCGGAGACCGAGATGCGATTTTGCTTCAGGTCCGGATTGCCGAGCACGGCGAACACCGCCGAGAGGAAGCCAACCGGGCGCACCGAGATGCCGGTGACCTGATCGAATAGAAGCATGTCGTCGTACTCCAGCAGCTTGAACCGGATGACGCGGTTGTTATACACACTCAGCCGAGGGACCGAGAGCGTGTCCTTGTAGCTGAACTGGGAGGGAGCACCATCGGAGTCGGGCCAGAAGATCGTCACGTCGAGGGCCCTGAGCGGCACGGGGCCTTGAAGGACCCGCTCCACCGCCTGCGGTCCGTAGTCAATCAACGCATCCTGATGGTGCTCGAAGCCCGCCCGCGCCGCCGTCGACATCTCCGCGTATGTCGCGCCGGCAGTCTTGCGGTGAGCGGCGAACCAATCGGACTGGTCGATGAGGAACTCGGTGCTCCCGGGGGCTTCACGCTGTCTCCGCCGGACAAGTGCAAGGAGCGCCTCGGCCCCGAACCGCGACGACGTAGTGGTGGAGGTGAGGCTGTAGGCGCCATGGGCGCTCATCACCCGGAGCATCTCTTCCCGTGACACGCGGTACGGCTCTGCGCAGATCGATGGCGTCAGGCGGGGCGCCTGTACGCCCAGGACGAGAATGGCCGCGGAGAAGAGGATGGTACCGTGACGCATCACACGAAATCCTTCACGGCCGCAGGGAGGCGCGTTCTAACGACCGGGCGCAACCTCGACGCGGGTAAGCGAGGGGGCCGGGAACACGACAGGCGAGGCCGGCGCCGGCGCTCCGAGGTTGGCCTCCCACCAGGCTTGCGCCTCCTCGGGTGACCAGGGAGCGAGATCGACACCCGCGAGCCGCTTGGCCAGCTCCGCCGCACTCGCTGGTCGGCCACCAGGCTCCTTGGCGAGACAGGCTAGAATGATGCGCTCCAGCTCCTCGGGCACGTCTCTCCCGGAGCGGATCGAGGGCGGGATCGGCTCCGCCCGCAGGTGCTGCCCGATCATGCAGTGCGCTGTCCGCCTCGAACACCAGCTCGCCTGTCAACAGGAAGTAGCCCGCGCAACCGAGAGAGTAGAGATCGAGCCGTCCGTCAATTGGCTCGCCCGAGACGAGCTCGGGCGGCATGTAGGCGGGCGTGCCGGACGTCAGTCCCGGGCCGCTCAGCAAGGTCTGCGCGCTTGCCGAGCGGGTGTCGTGCTTCACCAGGCCGAAGTCCAGCACCTTCACGAAGTCGTACTCTAGTCCAAGACGGCACAAATAGAGATTGGCCGGCTTGATGTCGCGATGCACCAGGCCGGCGGCATGGGCTTCGGCCAGCGAGTGGCAGGCCTGCCGCAGCAGGTGGATCACCCGACGGGGCGACTGAGGACCGAACCGCCGCACGAGGGACTCGAGGTCGATGCCGTTCAGCAGCTCCATCACCAGGTAAAACCGCCCGTCGGCTGTCACCCCGAAATCGTAGAGCTGGATGGTATGCGGGGAGCGCAGGCTCGCCGCGGCTTCGGCTTCGCGGCGGAAGCGTTGCAGCGCGAGTTTCGAGGCGCCGGTGCCCTCAAAGGTGGTGCGCTCGGTCCTGATCAGCTTGATCGCGGCAGGGCGCGCCAGCAGCCGATGGTGGGCATGCCACACCTCTCCCATCCCGCCCTGGCCGATCAACTCACCGAGTTGGTAGCTCCCCATCTCACGTGCACGACTTACCTGCCGGCTCAGCCGCGAGAGCACGTGCGACGGGATCACGGCCAGTCCCGCGCAGATGTAATTGGGGAGGTAGGCCCAGACCAGGGCGCCCATCGGGGGCAACTCCACCCCGCGTATCCGCGCGATCGCGAGGCCAACGGGATCCATGCTGGCGGCCAGGAGAGAGCCGAGCAGGATCTTCCGCGGTGGGCCGGGCACGATGGTCGGATGCAGCAGAACCAGGGCACAGATCCAGGAGAGTCTGCCCGCGAGCACCTGCGGCTCCCACTGGTTGATCACGCCGATCGCGAGGGCCAGCACCACCTCATAGCCGATGCTGAGGTCGACCAGCGTCTCCGGTCGCTTACACGCGATCGGGGCATAGCGGTAGACCAGCGCCGAGACGAGGATGCACGCCACGGCCAGGACATCCGCGATGCGCGGCCAGGGAACCACCTGGCCCGGCCGGAGCTGGAGCCAGGGAAGGACGAGATGGTTGACGACTATGACCGTCGTCAAGAGCACCATCCAGACCGCGGAAGCCAGGCGGAGCCGGCGCACGGCGTCCGCCAGAAGGTCGGTAGGAACCGGCGTAGCGATAGGACCCAGGTCGGTGGGGGTCGTGCGAAGCTGTGGCGGAACGAGTTGCGGGTCTGACGTCGGGGACCGCCCACTTGGGGGACTGGAATCTGACGAGCAACCCGGCGCTTGCCAAGGGCCGGGGCCAGGAACTCGGGTGTTCGAAGCGGTTGATCTTCCCGAGGTCACAGCAGCAGCGAACAACCCTCAGTTCCCGGGTCCGACTTCGGCCAGGAACGCCCGCATGGCCGACAGCACGCGGTCCGGATGTGAGCGGAAGATGGCGTGATTCGCACCCGGGATTTCCACCATGTGCGCCGATGGAAGTGCCCGGCGCAGTCGGAACCGCGCTGCGTCCACCTCACGCTCGACCGCCGCTGTCACGAGCATGGCGCGCGCTCGGCCGGCAGAATCCATGGCCGCGACGGTGGGAAACAGATCTTCGACCCAGTTCATCGTACCGTAGATGGCGAGCAGGGGTTGGGTTACGGCGGAGTATGCCAGCCGTGCCGCGCCGAACATCGTATATCCCCCAACCGAGTCCGAAGCGACGGGCCCGAGATACCGGCCGTCGGACGCAAAGCGGGAAGTGGCGCACACTTCGGTGATGGGATCGGGAAAGCCGAGCCCCCGTTGGCGCTCAACCATTTCTTGGAGGCTGGTGGGGGACGGTGGGGACAGCTCGTTGGGGCCGGGGAGCGAGTCCGATGTCATGAACGTCCCTGCCGCCAGCGAGTTGTCGTACGAATCGAGCAGCGTGACGCTCAGCACCCGGCCGGGATGGTCGGCGGCCAGCAGCACCGCCTCGTTTCCGCCGTACGACCAGCCCACGACGTGGGCGGCCGGCAGTGCGAGCGAATCCATGACCGCCAGGATGTCGCCGACCAGGCGGGCGCTGTCGTAGCCGAGCAGCGACGCGTGCGACGAACGCCCCCACCCGCGGCGCGTGATCCCGACCACCCGGTACCGATCGGCGAACCGGGGTGCGAAGTCGTCGAAGGCATGGGCGGTTTTGGAGAGACCCGACAGCAAGAGGAGCGGCTCCCCGGCCCGGCTCCATTCGACGACTTCGACCGCGACGCCTGGGGCGACGGTGACCAGGCGGCCGGCCGGAGCGGGGCAAGCGTCCTGGGCGGCGGCCCGGCCCACGAATGGACTTGTGGTCATCACCAGCCAGACGAGCCAACGCATGGAGCACCTCGGCATGAATACCGTGGTCACGGCCGGGGGACGGCGGAGTCGCCTAGCGCGGTGCAGATGGCGGGTGGCTTCGGGGCTGGACTCGGGCATAGCCGATGACCTGTCCGGGAGTGGCTTCTCCCGCGACCCGCGGCGGCGCTCAGGGCCGGCGTAGGGTTGACGCGGCGGTGAAGGTGCGGGGCGATCCTCGGGTTTGGGATACCAACCTTCGACCGCAGCGGGAGAGGGGGCTCCGGAACCCTACTGCAGCTGGTCCCTGCGGGATAGGCTCGAGCTGCTCGCCTTCGATGCCCGGCTCGTCGGGGTGCCGCCGGCGCTGCTGGATGCGCTTGGGGAGGCGATCGAAGCTGTGTCTTGTAGTCGGACTGCGGGAGAGGGCCTGCCTACTGATTCGCCCAGGGCACGGGCTCGGTGACCGCCTTGCGGACCGCGGCCGCGGCGGTCTCGACCTCTTTCCACACCACCGACTTCATCCCGTACCTCCAGCACGCCCCTGAGAGCTTCTTCGACGAGGATGGGGCCCGGGGTGGCCGAGAGCCTGCGCGGGGCGCGCGATGCCGAGGCCCAAGCCACGGCCGAGTTGCTCCGAGCCGGGATCCGGCCGGCGTAGTTCGTCGCCCCGTTGCCCCCAATTTTGCCCACCGGATTACAGATGCGGCGCGACGATCGCGAATCAGGGGTTGCCTAACTACATCCAGCCTGCGAATATCCGTGCGCGCTGGAGTGGTGGCCGAGTGGCTGAAGGCACCGGTTTGCTAAACCGGCATGGTGGGAAACTGCCATCGCGGGTTCGAATCCCGCCCGCTCCGTCGGTCCCCCAACGAGGTGAAAGGTGAGCCAATTCACCTTTCACCTTTTTCATACACTCCGAGGCCCATGTCCGCGCCGCGCGTCCGCTTCGCCCCCTCCCCCACCGGCTACCTCCACGTCGGCGGCGCCCGGACGGCGCTGTTCAACTGGCTCTATGCGCGCCACACCGGCGGAACCCTGGTCCTCCGGATCGAGGACACCGATCGTGAGCGCAGCACCGAGAGCCACACCCAGGTCATTCTCGACGGGCTCGGGTGGCTCGGCATCGGCTGGGATGAAGGGCCGCTCTTTCAGGGCGAGTACGGCCCGCGCCATCGCGAGGAGGCGGAGCGCCTGCTGGCCGAGGGGAAGGCCTACCGCTGTTTCTGCACCCGGGAGGAGCTCGAGGCGCAGCGAACCCGCGCCGAGGCGGCGGGCGGCGCGTTCCGGTACGACCGGCGCTGTTCCCGCCTGTCCGACGGGGAGCGGGCCGAGCGCGAGCGGGCCGGCGCGCCATTCACCATCCGCTTCCTCCTCGAGGACGACGAGATTGCCTGGGAGGACGCGGTGCACGGCCGGATCAGCTTCCAGGGCCGCGATCTCGACGACTTCGTGATCCTGCGCAGCGATGGCACCGCCATCTACAACCTGGCGGTGGTGAGCGACGACATCGCGATGCGAATCACCCACGTGATCCGCGGCGACGACCACATCTCCAATACGCCCAAGCAGATTGCCCTGTACCGGGCGCTGGGCCACGCCCCGCCGGTCTTCGCGCACGTGCCCATGATCCTCGGGACCGACGGCAAGAAGTTGTCCAAGCGCCATGGGGCCACCGCCGTGGGCGACTACCAGGACCAGGGCATCTTTCCGGCGGCGATGCGGAACTTTCTCGCCCTGCTGGGCTGGTCGCCGGGCGGCGACCGGGAAATCCTGCCCGAGGGGGATATGGTCGCGCTCTTCACGCTCGAGGGAATCCAGAAGAAAGCGGCGGTCTTCGACACCACGAAGCTCGAGTGGATGAACGGCCAGTACCTGTCGGCACTTTCCGCCGCGGTGCTGCTGCCCGCGGTGCGGCGGGAGCTGGACCGGCTGGGCGTGGCCGCCACGGCGCAGAACCTGGCCCCGCTGATCGATGCCGTGAAGACCCGGTCCCGGACGATTCTGGACCTGGCGGAGCGGGTGGCCATGCGACTCGACCCGGGTCGGGCATCCGTCGACGCGAAGGGCCAGGCGCTGATCCACAAGATGGGGCCGGCCTTTGCGGCCAACCTCGGCTATGCCGCGGCCGCCCTCGAGTCCCTCGGGCCTGCGGAGTGGCAAGCCGATCGCATCCTCGCCGCGCTCAAGCTGGCGGCGGAAACGCACGGCCTGAAGCTCGGCGACGCCCTCCAGCCGATCCGCGTGGCGCTCACCGGGTCCACGGTGAGCGAGCCGGTCAACGAGCTCCTGGCGGTGGTGGATCGCGCGACGGCGATCCGGGTCCTCCATGAAGTCGCAAACCTGCGGGGCGGCCGGCCGGCGTCATGACGAGGCGGGCGGGCCTCCTGGCGATTGGGCTGACGCTGGCGGCGTGCGGGGGCTCGCCACCGCCGCCGGGGCCGCCTCCAGCTCGCGACTCGACGACCGCGTCCCGTGCGCCAGAGCCCGCCGCACCCGCGCCGCCCGCGCCGCTCCCCCCCCCACCCCCACCCCGCCCCGGTGCCGTCCGCCTGGCCTTCGTCGGCGACGTCAACCTCGGCACCTCGACACTTCCCGATGGTGTGCCGCCCGACAGCGGCCGGGGCCTGCTCGACCGGGCACGGCCGTCCCTGCGGGGTGATCTGGTGGTCGGCAATTTCGAGGGGGTACTGGCCGATACCGGCAGCTCGGAGAAGTGCCTCCGCATGCGGGCGGAGGACCGGCGCGCCCCGCGAAATCGCCCCCGCCACCGCCACCCTGCGGTGCCGGACAGCGTCGCGCCGCGTCCCGGATGTTACGCTTTCCGAACCCCGACCCTGCTGGCCCCTCGCCTGGTAGAGGCCGGCTTCACCCACCTCAACCTGGCCAACAATCACGCCAACGATTACGGCCCCGCTGGCCGTACCTCCACCGAGCGTCTCCTGGACGGCCTCGGGCTCCGCCACTATGGACCGCTGGGGGTCGTAGCAATCGATACGGTGCGCCGGGGCGACAGCGTGGCGGTCGTGGCACTGGTGGGGTTCTCGACGTACCCCTACGACTATGATCTGCTGGACATCGCTCGCAGCGCGGAGGTGGTGGACTCGATCCGCCGCCTCGTGGATCTGCTGGTGGTGACCTTCCACGGCGGCGCGGAGGGTGTCCGGGCCCTGCACGTCCCGGAGACCGCCGAATCGCTCGGCCGGGAGCCGCGCGGCGATCTCCGCCGGTTCGTGCGCGCGGTCATCGATGCCGGCGCCGACGCGGTAGTGGGCCATGGTCCGCATGTGCTCCGGGGGGTCGAGTTCTATCGCGGCCGGCCGATCGTCTACTCCCTCGGCAATTTCTTCACCTACCGCGGCTTCAATCTCGACGGGCCGCTGGGCATCACCGGGGTCCTCCAGCTCGAGTTTGCCCCGGACCGGCGGCTTCGTTTCGCTCGGCTGGTGCCGATGATTCAGCGGCCGCGGGAGGGTCCCGCCCCGGATCCGGACCGCGCCGCGCTCGAGCTGG
>JBBRGH010000063.1:0-11403 GCA_038240915.1 Gemmatimonadales bacterium
GACGATCGCCACCGACAGCGTGCTCAAGGAGTTCGACAACGCCACCGGGGCCGGCCGGGCGGCCTACCTCAAACGGTTCTGGACCGATCGGGACCGCTCCGAGCTCCGGGCGGACGGGGAGCGGCTCCGCGAGCACTACCGGCGGCTGTTCTACGCCCGCAAGAATTTCCTGCTCACCTCGCTCAACCGCCACTACGATATCGTCGAGCGTTACCACTCCGGCAGCCGCGACTTCGACGACCGGGGCGTGATCTACATCCGCCACGGCGAGCCCAGCAGCCGCGCCACGTATGCGGCGCCCGGGCTCGAGCCCAACGAGTCCTGGCGCTACACCCGGCCCGAAGGTGACCTGCTGTTCCACTTCGTCGCCCGGGAGGACGTCCAGGACTTCAAGCTGGTGGAGAGCCTGTTCGACGTGCTCGGCTTCAGCCAGCAGATCGCCCTCCGGGAGGACAAGGCCGCCAACGATCCGGTGGCCGAGCAGCTGATCTTCTCCCGCGAGCCGCTGTCGCCCATCTACCAACGGCTCCAGTCCGCCGGCCGGATCGGCAGCGGGCCGTTCCAGGCCGAGGAGCGGCGGATGGGGCAGTCCAGCATCGCCCTCGGCACCCGGACCGACAGCTATGATCTCCGGTTCGCGGAAGAGCTCAAGGCCCGGAGCCAGGTCCTGGCCGTGGGACGGGATTCGAGCGGGACCATGGTGCAGATCGTCTACGCCATCTCGGGGAAGGGCCTGGAGCCGGTCACGGTCACCCGCGGCTTCCTCTATAGCGTCCGGGTCCGCTTCACCGCCTTGGATCACACTGGGCGGGTCGTCGCCTCACTCGATACCACCCGGCATTTCGTGGCGCCGGAGCCGGTGCCCGAAACCGAGCATCTGGTCGGACGAGTCTCGGTGCCGGTGCCGCCCGGACAGTTCGAATATCGCCTCGCCATCCAGCAGGGCGAGGAGGCAGGCGTCGTGCTGCCGCGCGACTCGGTGCGCGTGGGCGGCCCCACCTCGGCCGCGCTCGGCCTGAGCGACCTGGTGCTCGGCAGTCGCGCCACCAACCTGTCCTGGCATCGGACCGAGCAGGACACGGTGCTGTTCAATCCGTTGCAGACCTTCAAGCGGGCCGAGGAGATGCAGCTCTACTACGAGGTGACGGGACTGCAGCCCGGGACGCCGTACGAGGTCAGGCTGGCGGTGCGGAAGCAGGGGGGAAGCGGTGGGGTGTTCCGGAAGATCTTCGGCGGCGGCGGGGCGGCGCTCAGCCTCAAGTTCGACGCCCGGGCCTCAGGCCCGGGCGAGGCGACCCACCGCGGCCTCCAGCTGGAGAAGCTCAAGTCGGGGACGTACGTGCTGGAGCTGACGGTGACCGACGGCACGGGCCGGCGCGACCAGCGGCTCCAGCCCTTCCAGGTGGTGGAGGAGTAGCGGGTGGTCTAGAGGGGCCAGGCGTCGGGCCGGGCGTGAGTCAGCACCAGGAGCGGCTGGACCAGGGTGTCGGCCTTTACCTGGGCCTCGACCTGGACCAGGTGCTGGGTGACGCCGGTGGTGGTGTCGAAGGTGGCGATGTGCATCAGGAGCGAGGCCAGCGGCCGGTCCAGCGGATCGGCCTTGCTGTTTTCGGCGCTGCCGATCGGGGTGCCGGAGCCCAGGGTGATCCTGGCGTGGCCGAACAGCCACAGGGGCGCGCCGTCCAGCGCCTTGAGCAGCCGCTCGTTCAGGGGCAGGCTCTCGCCCTGCAGGGTGATGAGCCCCAGGGCCGGCTGCTCGGTGTACCGCCGCGAGTGGACTACGAAGCCGTACGTGAAGGCCGGATCCTGCCCGGCCGCCCGGCGGAGGGCGGCGCGCAGCTTCTGCTGGCTGAAGGCAATCGTGTGATACGGGACCACGGTATCTCCGGTCGAGCTGGCGGGTTGGGTGGCGTCCGCGGGGGAAGCCTGGACGCTAGGCTGGCTCGGCTGCATGGGTCGTGCCAATCCCGACGCCCCGAGGCGCGCGCGGGGATGCCCGGGGCGGCCTTGCCGACCGCAACGCGTCTCGCGATACGCCACGGGAATCCGCTTGACTCCCTCGGTGGGGAGGGTAGCTTGCGCGCATGTTCTGCTCCCGCTGCGGCAGCGAGATAACAGGCAAGTCCAAGTTCTGCCCCTCCTGCGGTCTCGATCTCATGGCGACGACACCCGTGCATGCCATCGCCACGGGCGCGCTCCAGGAGACCGATCTCGTGCGCGAAGCCCTCACGGCCGAGTACGAGATCATTGAGGAGCTGGGCCGGGGCGGCATGGCCATGGTCTACCGGGCCCGCGACCGCCAGCTGGAGCGGGAGGTGGCCATCAAGGTGCTGCCGTTCTCGCTCGCGTTCGACGCCGAGTTCGTGGAGCGGTTTCAGCGCGAGGCCCGCACCGCCGCCCAGCTCGAGCACCCCAACATCATCCCGATCTTCCGGGTCGGCCGGGCCGGCCGGGTGATCTACTTCGTGATGAAGTTCCTCCGGGGCGGGTCGCTCTCGACCGTGCTGCAGGAGCGGAAGAAGCTGACGCCGCCCGAGATCCGGCGGCTGCTGCTGGAGGCCGGCGGCGCCCTGGGCTACGCCGCCCAGCGCGGCATCGTCCACCGGGACATCAAGCCCGACAACATCATGTTCGACGAGTTCGGCCAGTGCCTGCTGACCGACTTCGGCATCGCCAAGGCGGCCTCGGGCCAGAAGCTCACCGGGACGGGCATGTCCATCGGCACCCCGCATTACATGAGCCCGGAACAGGCCCGGGCCCAGGCCATCGACGGCCGGAGCGACATCTACAGCCTGGGCGTCGTGGCCTACCAGTGTCTGAGCGGCGCGGTCCCCTACGACGGCGAGGACAGCTTCTCGATCGGCTACAAGCACATCACCGAGCCGATTCCGACCCCCTCGCTGATCACCGCCGACGAGCGCCGGATCTTCGAGGTCATCAAGCGGATGCTGATGAAGGATCCGGCCGACCGGTACCAGAGCTGCGAAGAGCTGGTGGCGTCGATCCAGGGGCAGCCGACGGCGGCGCCGGGCGCGGTCCGGGCCTCCGCCGCCGCCGGCGTGCTGGTGGGCGGCCGCCCGAGCACACCACCCACGGTGCCGAGTCCGAGCGGCGGGATGCCGCCGATCATGAGCCAGCCGACCACCCCGATCGATTCGCCGCTGGTGAACCGCCGGGAGACGCCCCGCGAGCGGCGCGATCTGCCGCGCCGGGTGGCCGACCGGTCCCTGGCGATGCGGGGAGGCCCCACCTCCTCCTGGGCCTGGCTCTGGCTGGTGGTGGCGGTGCTGGGCGGCGGCGGCGGCGCCTTCTACTACTACAAGTCGCACGGCTTCGCGCCGGGGGTCGGCGCCACGGCGGACTCCGCCACCGCCGAACCGACCCCGATGCGCGATACCACCGCGGCCCGGACGCCGGCCCTGCCGGGCGACAGTGCCCGGGCGCCGGCGCCCGCCGTGCCGCCGCCGGCCACCCCGACTCCTCCCCGAATTCCCGAGCCCACGCGCCCCACCGATTCCACGGCCGCCGTTGCTCCTGCGCCCGACCCCATGTCCGGCGACAGCGGGGGGATCCGGCTGGTCGGGCTGCCCCGGGGCTCCACCGTGATGATCGACGAGAAGCCGGTCAGCGAATCGGTCACCCGGTTGGCCCCCGGTCCCCACGCGGTGGGGGTCTCCGCGCCGCGCTTCAATTTCTACTCCGACACGATCACGGTCCGCCCGGGGGAGATCGCCGAGGTGAGCCCGCAGCTGTCGGCGATCGGCTCGCCCGACCTGCCGCGTCGCCGGGTGGTGACCCGCGCGGCCGGCCGCTGCGAGCCAGGCCCCCGCTACAACGCCGACGGTTCCTGCTTCGACGAGCGGCCGAAACCGGCCACCCCGCCCTTCGTGCCGGTCCCCGAGGAGGTGTCCGACACCCCGCGCCCGTCCCTGCTGTGGGTCAAGGTGTCGACCGAAGGCCGGACCGTTGACGTGGCGCGCCTCCGGCCCTCCAACGACTCCACCTTCGAGCGGGCGGTCCGGAATTTCGTCTGGAGCCTCACCTGGCATCCCGCGCTCAAGGACGGGGCTCCGGTCGAGGCCTGGACCCAGATGCTGTTCCCCCCCGCCCCCAAGTGAATCCCCGGATCCACCCGTCCGCCTTTGTCGCCCCCGGCGCGGCGGTGATGGGCGACGTGACGGTGGGCGCGGACGCCAGCATCTGGTACGGCGCCGTGCTCCGCGGCGATATGGCACCCATCGTGATCGGTCCCGAGACCAACCTGCAGGACGGCACCATCGTCCACGTAGACGAGCGGGTGCCGTGCACCGTCGGCCGTCGGGTCGGCGTCGGCCACAGGGTCATCCTCCACGGGTGCACCGTCGAGGACGAGTGCCTGATCGGCATGGGCAGCATCCTGCTCAACGGGGTCCGCATCGGCACCGGCAGTGTGGTGGCCGCGGGGGCGGTGATTCCGGAGGGGATGCAGGTGCCGCCCGGCTCGCTGGTGATGGGTGTTCCGGGACGGATCGTCCGGTCGGTGGACGCGATGCTGGCTGCGCGGATCACCGAGACCTGGGCTCACTACGTCGGGCAGGCCCGGGCCCACCGCCGCGGCGACTACCCGGTGGCGCCGGCGGCCGACTGAGTTCCGTGCCGGCCGGGACGGGATGGCGCGGCCGCCGCCGCTCCCGGACCGGCCGCTGCCGCTTCTCGGACCGGCCTCCGGTGTGTGGTTTCCTTCCGCTGTCTCACCACTGCTCCAACGACTGTCGCTAGCGGCGGGGCTGCCGTTGCTTATCCACTTAATCCACATCCGCACCATGGGTTATATTTGTGATGTGGGAAGGCTCATCTCACGTAGTTACGCGATTTTTACATGGTATTGTGCCGCCTCCTGCGTTGGCCTACTTTGGCCATCCGCTCGGGAGCGGTGTGACAAGTCGAACGAGTGACGCGGTTGCGGGAGCAGACGCGGGACAGGATGTCGTGGTGCCGGCAGCTGAGCTCGATGGTTTCCGTAGTGCAGTCTCTGCACTCTCTTCTCTTCCATACATTCGCTTGCGGGGAGCTTCATGACTTCGTCCACCCCACGGGACGTGCTTTCGCTGTCGTCCAATGCCATCACGGTTCTCGAGAAGCGGTATCTCATCAAGGATGACGGCGGCAAGCCGGTTGAGACACCCGAGGATCTGTTCTGGCGCGTGGCGCGGACGATCGCCGAAGCCGACCGCCGCTACGGCGTGTCGGTCGGGGCCGTGGACGAGGTGGCCCAGGCGTTCTACGGCCTGATGGCGAACCGGCTCTTCGTGCCCAATTCCCCCACGCTGATGAACGCCGGGCGGCCGCTGGGCCAGCTGAGCGCCTGCTTCGTGCTCCCGGTGGACGACGCCCTCTCCAACGGCAAGAGCGGCATCTACGACACCCTCCGCGCCATGGCCCTGGTGCACCAGAGCGGCGGGGGCACCGGCTTCAGCTTCTCCCGGCTCCGGCCCAAGAACGACATCGTCCGCTCGACCCTGGGCGTGGCCTCCGGTCCGGTCTCGTTCATGAGCCTGTTCGACGCCTCGACCGACGTGGTCAAGCAGGGCGGCACCCGGCGCGGCGCCAACATGGGGATCCTGCGGGTGGATCACCCGGACATCATGGAGTTCGTCACCTGCAAGGACGACACGACCAAGATCACCAACTTCAACATCTCGGTGGCGGTCACCGATGACTTCATGGCGGCGGTCGAGGCCAACGGCCTGTACGACCTGCATCACCCCAAGACCGGCAAGGTGGTGGGCCAGCTCAACGCGCGCGACGTCTGGGAGAAGATCATCCACGGCGCCTGGAAGACCGGCGAGCCGGGCGTCTTCTTCGTGGACAAGGCCAATTACTACAATCCGGTGCCCCACCTCGGCGCCTACGAGGCCACCAACCCCTGCGGCGAGCAGCCCCTCCTGCCGTACGACGTCTGCAACCTCGGCTCGATCAACCTGGGCGCCTTCGTCAAGGACGGCGAGATCGACTGGGACCACCTCCGGCTGGTGGTGCACCTCTCGACCCACTTCCTCGAGAACGTGATCGACGCCAACCAGTACCCGCTGCCCGAGATCACCGAGCTGGCCCAGCGGATCCGCCGGATCGGTCTCGGCGTGATGGGTCTGGCCGACCTGTTCATCAAGCTCGGCATTCCCTACGACTCCGAGGAGGGCGTGGCCCTCGGCCGCCGGATCCAGCAGTTCGTGGACGAGGAGGCCAAGGTCGAGAGCGAGCGGCTGGCCCGCGACCGGGGCGTCTTCCCCGAGTGGGAGCGGAGCATCTGGGGTCCCGACAAGACCGCCGCGCGCGGGCCCAAGGGCGAGCGGGTCCGGCCCATGCGCCGGCTCCGCAACTGCAACGTCACCACCGTGGCGCCCACCGGGACCATCTCGATCATCGCCGGCTGCAGCTCGGGCATCGAGCCGCTTTTCGCGGTCGCGTTCATGCGGAACCAGGCCGGCGTACTGATGCCCGATGTGAACGAGGATTTCGTCGCCATCGCCCGGGCCGAAGGCTGGTACTCGGAGGCGCTGATGCACCGGATCGCCGAGGCGGGGCATATCCGCTTCGAGGAGGTGCCGGAGCAGTGGCAGCGGGTCTTCGTCACCGCCAACCACATCAAGCCCGAGTGGCACATCCGGATGCAGGGCGCGTTTCAGGAGTACAACGACAGCGCCATCTCCAAGACCTGCAACTTCGCCAACGACGCCAGCGAGGCGTACGTCGCGGAGATCTACCGGCTCGCCTACAGCCTCAGCTGCAAGGGCGTGACGGTCTACCGGGACGGCAGCCGCGACATGCAGGTGCTGAGCACCGGCTCCACCGCGAGGAAGGTCCAGGAGCAGGCCACCGCCAGCGGCAAGGCCGAGGCCCGCGCCGACCTGGCCCAGCTGGCCGGCGTCGCCGAGGCGTCGGGCGATCGGGCGGCGGTCGAGGCCGTCTCCGACCTCAAGGGCCAGCTGGCCGAGCTCGAAGCCGACAACGACCGGCTCCGCCGGATGGTGCACGATCTCGAGGCGGAGAACCTCCAGCGGCGGCAGAAGCGCTCGCGGCCGGAGCTGCTCCGCGGCGCCACTCGCCGGCTGGAAACCCCGCTCGGCACCCTCTACGTCACCATCACCGAGGACGATCGGGGACAGGCGTTCGAGGTCTTCATGAGCCTGGGCAAGGCCGGCGGCGCGCTCATGGCCGACGTCGAAGCGCTCGGACGGCTCATCAGCCTGGCGCTCCGCTCCGGGATCCCGATGAAGGAGATCTACCGCCAGCTGCGCGGCATCAGCTCCGACCGGGTCATCGGGCTCGGCCCCAACAAGATTCTGTCGGTGCCGGACGCGGTCGGCATCGCCATCGAGCGCTGGATGCAGGAGAAGCAGGGCATCCAGCAGGAGCTCCTGCCGGGCGCGCCGGCCTCGGCGGAGCCCGCGCCGGTGGTGGCCCAGCGCGCGCCCGGGGCGGGCCTCGGCGGGGAGCAGATCGTCTTCGGCGGTCTGCAGGAAACGCTCTCGGGCGCCTGCCCGGACTGCGGCTCGCAGCTGGAGTTCGCCGAGGGCTGCATGAAGTGCCACGTGTGCGGCTTCAGCGAGTGCGGGTGATCGTGGTCGTCCGCAGATAGCGGCAGTCGTCGCGCGGTACCGCAACGGGATGTCGGCTTCGGCCGGCATCCCGTTGTTCCTGCAGCGGGTGCACGCCGGGTTGACAGTAGAGTGTTATAACACCCATTATCCACCCATGCCGACCAGCCTCCAGCGCGAGCTGCAGCAACGGAAGCCGTTTACCAGCCTCGAGCACGAGGCCGTCCTGAGCATTGCTCGGAGCGCCGCTCGGCTCGATCACGAGACCGGCGAGGTGCTCCGTCCCCATGGCGTCACCCCCACCCAGTACAACGCGCTCCGCATCCTGCGGGGCGCGCGGCCGGCCGGCCTTTCCCGGAACGAGGTCCGCGACCGGCTGATCGCTTCGGTTCCCGACGCGACCCGGCTGCTGGACCGCCTGAACGCGATGGGGCTCGTGGCGCGGGAGCGGGAAGGGGAGGACCGGCGCTTCGTGCGAACCCGGATCACCCAGGACGGCCTCGCGCTCCTGGCGCGGCTCGACGAGCCGATGGCGGCCCTGCACACCCGGCAGCTGGGCCACCTGGGACGAGCCCGACTGCGGACGCTGATCGACCTGCTCGCGTTGGCCCGTGAGGCGCCCCGCACCGTGCCCGACTGACCGGACGATTCCATCAATTTCTTCCCGGAGATTTCGCTGATGACCCCCGCCCCCACAATTCCCGGCACCGCCCCCCGCTTCGATGCCGCGCTGGCCCTCCTGCGGGTGGTCATCGGCGCCACCTTCGCCACCCACGGTGCGCAGAAGATTTTCGTCTTCGGCTTCGCCGGAGTGGCCGGTGCCTTTGGGCAGATGGGTGTGCCGCTCGCCGGGGTTCTGGGGCCAGCGGTCGCCCTGCTGGAGTTCTTCGGCGGGATCGCCCTGGTGCTGGGCCTGCTGACCCGGCCCGTAGCTCTCGGGCTCGCCTGCGACATGCTGGGCGCCATGGCGCTCGTCCATCTGAAAAACGGGTTTTTTGCGCCGACGGGAATCGAGCTGCCCCTCTCGCTCTGCGCCGGCTCCCTGTCCCTGGCGCTGGCCGGTCCCGGCCGCTTTTCGGTGGATCGGATCCTGGCCGAGCGGCGGACCGCGTGAGCGACCTGGCGGCGACCTCGGACCCGCGCCCAGGCGGGGCTGAGGCCTACGGCATCGCGCCCCCGGTCTACCGCCTGCCGGCCGCCATGCGGCTGGGCGCCGTCCGGCTGCAGGTGGCCGATCTCGACCGATCGCTGGCCTGGTATCGCGATGTCCTGGGTTTCGAGGCGCGGGACGGAGCCGGCCCGGATCGGCCGAACGCGGAAAAGGGTCGGAGCGCGCGCCTGGGCGTCCGGGGGCAGGGCAGCGCTCTCGTGGAGCTTCAGGAGCGGCCGGGCGCGCGGGCCATATCCCCACGGGGCCGCCTGGGCCTGTATCACTTTGCCATCCTGCTGCCGGACCGCCCCGCGCTGGGCCGGTTCCTGCGCCACCTGGCCGCGCGGGGCGTCCGGGCCGGCATGTCCGATCATTTCGTGAGCGAGGCACTCTACCTGACCGACCCGGACGGGCTCGGCATCGAGGTCTACGCGGACCGGCCACGGGACGCCTGGCGCCACCAGGATCGCCAGCTGCAGATGGGCACCGATCCGCTCGACGCCGCGTCGTTGCTCCGTGCCGGTGGCAAGGAGGCGTGGTCGGGCATGCCGCCGGGCACCACCCTGGGGCATGTGCACCTGTTCGTGGGGGATCTGGCGGACGCGACCCGGTTCTACCATGAGGGGCTGGGCCTCGACCAGACGGTGTGGAGCTATCCTGGGGCGCTCTTCCTCTCGGCCGGTGGCTATCATCACCACCTCGGCACCAACACCTGGGCGCAGGGTGCGGCTTCCGCCGGGCCGGATGATGCTCGCCTGCTGGACTGGGAGATCGTGCTGCCGTCGCCGGGGGATGTCGCTGCCGTCGCCGCCAGTCTCGAGCGCGTCGGAGCGGTGGTGGATCGGCAGGCCGGCGCAGCGGTGGCGCGAGATCCGTGGGGGACGGCGGTGCGGGTGGTGACGGCCGGGTAGGGAAGCGGCGCTGAACACCGCCGGGCTTGCCGTCTATCGCAGGATGGGGCGCAGCATCACACTGCGCATGATCAACTCCACGAGGAAAGACTCGGACCTCGGGGAGGACAGGCAGGTCGCGTGCCACGCGACCTGCCTCGCGCTTGCCCTCCGCCCGAGAGAATCCGTCGCCTCAGTGGGGTACGTTCGAGCCGTCTTCGGCGCCGAGGCAGCGGCGCAGCCGCAGGCCCAGCCCGCGCTCTCCCGGGCGACAGCTTCGTCTTGTCCACTCGCGTTCTTGGGCGGGGCTGAGGCCTTAAGTGCTGCGTGTGCGGGCGGTTGACGCGGGAAATCATGGGTTTGCCCTGTCCTACAAATCCTGCTCATTCGGTACGAAGTTAGGAACGGTTTGGCCATACTCAGGGCCTAAGGGCGCTCGAAGCGGCTATTCTGCGGCAAAAAAGGCAGGAATTATGAGACAACACCTCTTGCACGAATCCGTCCCGTTTGGTACAATTTTGTCGCCCGGGCCACTCTGGCCTCAGGTCGACCTCCAACCCCAGGAACTGCCCAGGTGACCCTTCTCCCCCTCCTGCTCGCGCTTCAGGATGCCACGCCGTCCGTAGTGCCCGCGGACACCGCGTGGATGCTGGTGTCCACGGCGCTGGTGCTCCTCATGACCCCCGCGCTCGCCTTTTTCTACGGAGGGCTGGTGCGATCCAAGAATTCCCTGAATACCATGATGATGAGCTTTGCCGCCCTCGGCGCCGTCGGCGTCGTCTGAGCGCTGCTGGCCTACAGCCTGGCGTTCGCCGACGGGAATGCCTGGATCGGAGGACCCACGAATGCGCTACTGGCCGGCGTGGGCACGGAGGCCAAGGGCACCATTCCGCACGTCCTGTTCATGGCCTACCAGGGCACCTTCGCGATCATCACGGCCGCCCTGATTTCGGGCGCCATCGTTGAGCGCATGCGGTTCGGGCCCTATCTGGCCTTCATCATGCTCTGGACCCTGCTGGTGTATGCCCCGGTGGCGCACTGGGTCTGGGGCGGAGGATGGCTCATGACCAAGGGCGTGCTCGACTTCGCGGGCGGCACCGTGGTGCACATCAACGCCGGCGTGTCCGCCCTGGTCGCCGCGCTCGTCCTTGGGGCCCGCAAGGACTACAGCCGGCAGGCCATCCTGCCCCACAACGTGCCGTTCGTGCTGCTGGGGGCGGGCCTGCTCTGGTTCGGCTGGTTCGGGTTCAACGGCGGCAGCGCGCTGGCGGCCAACGAGCTGGCGGCGCTGGCCTTCACCAACACGTTCCTGGCGCCGATGGCGACGCTGGTGGTGTGGACTCTGCTGGACTACTACCGCACCGGCCGGGCCACCGCCGTCGGCGGTGCCACCGGCATCGTCATCGGCCTGGTGGCCATTACACCCGCCGCAGGCTTCATCAGTCCCATCAGCGCTCTGCTGCTGGGTGCGCTGGCGGCCTTTCCGAGCTACTTCACCATCGTCTGGCGCTCCCGCACCCGGCTGGACGACTCGCTCGACGTCTTCGCGGGGCACGGCGTGGGCGGTATCACGGGGGCCCTGCTCACCGGCGTCTTCGCCTCGAAGGTCTGGAACGCCGCGGGCAACGACGGACTGCTGGCCGGCAACCCGGGCCAGCTGGCCACGCAGGCGCTCGGCGTCGCCAGCTCGATCGTTTACTCGGCCCTGGCCACGTTCGTCATCCTCAAGCTCCTCGGGCTGGTGACCGCCCTCCGTGCGGTGCCCCGGGCCGAGGGCCTGGGCATG
>JBBRGH010000064.1:0-11284 GCA_038240915.1 Gemmatimonadales bacterium
CGGTCATCTACTACAATCCCGCCCTGCTGCAGCAGCTGGGGCCGGCCCTCACTTCCTTCTTCTTCGCCCACGAGTACGGCCACATCCACTACGGCCACACCGGCGCCGCGCTCTCCGCCGGCGAGGGCGACCTGACCGCGCTTCGCCAGCGCCAGGAGCTCGAGGCCGACTGCTACGCCGCCACCACCCTGGGCGAGCCGGACCCCGCGGCCGTGGCCGCGGCGCTCCAGTTTTTCACCCGCATGGGCCCGTTCCGATTCGATGCCTGGCATCCGAGCGGCTCGCAGCGCGCCGCCAAGCTGCTCGCCTGCCTGCCGGCCACGGCGCCGCTGGCCAATCGTCCGCCCGACAGCCCGACAATTTCGTCCGATTCCACCGGCCTGCAGCACATTCCCGTCGCTCGGCCGGTCCAGGCGGCGGCCCCGCGTCCCGCCTCCCTCCTAAGTCGTTACAGCTGAAACGTCGGCCGCACGCGCGGCCGGCGAGCGTGGCGCTCGCTCCGCTGGAACGGGCATTGCCTCTGGCTGGGGCAACTCATCCGTTCCCCTTCGCCCTTTGGAGCCATTCATGCGCACCTTCGCTCTCGCCGCCGCCTTCGCGGCCGGCGCCGTCCTGGCCGGCTGTTCCAAGCCCGAGCCCGCCGCCGGCGCCCCGTCCCCCGACGTCGTCACGGTAGATTCCAGCAAGACCACCACCGACTCGGCCGGCGTCACCGTCAAGGACTCGATGACCACGATGACGGACTCGACCATGACGAAGGACTCCGCCATGACCAAGGACACGGCCATGAGCACCAGGAACGACTCGGCCACCACCGTGGCGCCCGATTCCGCGACCAAGCCCTGAGCCCGCCCGGCGAGCCGGCCGCGAGCGGGTGTTGACAACGCCCCGGTCGGCCGCTAGGCTAGATGTATGATTATGCGTTCGACCGTATCCGCCCGGGGCAACCGGCTCGCGGCCCCCTTCGCCGGGGCCATGGCCTGTTGTTGTATGTGCGTGCACCCACCCGACCGGACGACCTGACGGCTCGACATTCACACGCGTTCACGTGAAGCCCGCAGGCAACGTCCTGCGGGCTTTTTCATTTGTGGCATCGGGAGACCGCGCAATGGCCGGTGACGGACAGGTGACGGCGGACGTGGATGAAGCCTCCTCGCCCGAGGCGATCGTGGCCTGGGCGCTCCGCCGGTTCGCGGGGCGGGAGCTGGTGCTGTCGACCTCGTTTGGGATGGAAGGCTGCGCCCTGATCGACATGGTGGCCCGGCACGGCGTGCCGGTCCGGGTGATCTGGCTCGACACCGGCTTCCTCTTCCCCGAGACCCACGCCCTCCGGGAGCGGATGGAAGCGCGCTACAGCCACCTCCGCTTCGAGCGCCACCGCACCAGCCTCACCCCCGAGGCCCAGGCCGAGCGGTTCGGGCCCGAGCTGTGGCGGCGGGATCCCAACCGCTGCTGCGCGCTCCGGAAGGTGGAGCCGATGCGGACGGCGCTGGCCGGCGTGGACGTCTGGCTCGCCGGCCTCATGCGGAGCCAGAGCCCGCAGCGCTCGGCGCTCCGGGTGGTGGAGTGGGACTGGAGCTACGGGCTGCTCAAGGTGAGTCCGCTGGCCGCGTGGGACCGGGCCCGGGTGTGGGACTACGTCCGCGCCCACGACGTGCCCTACAACGAGCTGCACGAGCGCGGCTATCCCAGCCTGGGCTGCACCCACTGCACCGCGCCGGTGCCCGGCGCGGGCCCGGTCAAGTACTCGCGCAGCGGCCGCTGGTCGGGCACCGGCAAGACCGAATGCGGGCTCCACTTCGACACCACCAGACACCTCGTCGGAAAGTGATCCAGCGATGACCGGACAGCCGGAATCCAAAGTCGAAGTCGCCAAGCGGCTGGGCCACCATCTGCGCGGCACCATTGCCGAGACGCTGGCGTCGGAGCGGACCCACTTCGGCCACGACGACATCGCCCTGCTCAAGTTCCACGGGACCTACCAGCAGGACGACCGCGACGCCCGCAAGGCGCTCGAGGGCGCCGGGCTGGAGAAGTCGTACTCCTTCATGGTCCGGGTGGCCATCCCCGCCGGGGCGGTGACCGCCTCCCAGTACCTCGACCTCGAGCGTCTGGCCGACGGCCACGCCAACGGCACCCTCCGGGTCACCACCCGCCAAGGCTTCCAGTTCCACGGCGTGCTCAAGGGCGACCTCAAGCCCACCATCGCGGCCATCAACCAGGCGCTGCTCACCACCATCTCCGCCTGCGGCGACGTCCAGCGCAACGTCATGGGCTGCGCCGCCCCGCTGGGCGACGCCGACCACGCCGCCGTGCGCCAGGTGGCCGAGGCGATGGCGGCCGAGCTCCGCCCGGCCACGCGGGCGTATCACGAGATCTGGCTCGACGGCGAGCAGCAGGCCACCAGCGAGGCGTCGGAGGAGCCGTTCTACCGGGACCGTTACCTGCCCCGGAAGTTCAAGACCGCCGTCGGCCTCTCGACCGACAACTGCGTGGACATCTGGTCCCAGGACGTCGGGCTCCTGGCCATCGTGCGGGACGGCCGGATCCAGGGCTTCAACCTGCTGGTGGGCGGCGGCTTGGGCATGACCCACAACAAGGGCGACACCACCGCCCGCTTGGCCCAGCCGCTCGGCTTCGTGCCCACGGCGAACGGGGTCGAGGCCGTGCGGCTGGTGGCCGAGATCTTCCGCGACCACGGCAACCGGAGCGACCGGCGTCACGCTCGGCTCAAGTATCTCCTGGCCGAATGGGGGATCCAGCGCTTCCGGGAGGAGTTCCAGCGCCGGGCCGCGTTCACCCTCGGGCCGGCGGTGGCGCTTCCATCGCTCCCGTTCCACGATCACCTCGGCCGCCACCGCCAGCGCGACGGGCGCTGGTTCTACGGCGTCTTCGTCCAGAGCGGGCGGATCGTGGACACCGGAGAGCACCGGCTCAAGAGCGCGCTGCACGAGATCGTCACCCGGCTCGCGCCGGGCATCCGGCTCACCGGCCAGCAGAACCTGCTGCTCACCGATCTCGACCTCGACGGCGTGGCCACGGTGGAGCGGACCCTCCAGGCGCACGGCGTGACCCTGCCGACCGAGCTCTCGGCCGCCCGCCGCTTCTCGATGGCCTGCCCCGCGCTCCCGACCTGCGGCCTGGCGGTGGCGGAGTCCGAGCGTGCCATCCCCGCCATCCTCGACCAGTTCGAGGCCGAGCTCGACGGGCTGGGCCTCCGGGACGCGCCGCTCACCATCCGGATGACCGGCTGCCCCAACGGCTGCGCCCGGCCCTACACCGCGGACCTCGCCTTCGTCGGCCGCTCGCTCGGCCTGTACCACGTCTACCTGGGCGGCGGCCTGGCCGGCGACCGGCTGGCCGACCTCTACCGGGCCGATGTGCCGGTGGACGAGCTGCTCTCGACCGTGCGCCCGCTGCTCCACCGGTGGGCTGCCGAGCGGCTGGACGGCGAAGGGCTGGGCGAATTCTACCAGCGGCTGATGGGTCTCCGCGCCGTGCGCACGGTGGTGACCGGCCGCGAGCTGCCGACCATCGACCTGGTGCCGCTCGAGGTAGCGCGGTGAGCGGCCGCGCGCTGGTCCTCGCCGCGCACGGCTCCCGTCGCGATCCCGCGGCCAACGCGCTGGTCCGCCGGCTGGCCGAATCGCTTCGCGGCCGGCGGCTGTTCGACGAGATCGCGGTCGCCTTCCACCAGGGCGAGCCGGGCTTCGACACCGTGCTCGACGAGCTGGCGGCCGACGAGGTGACGGTGGTGCCGTTCCTCACCAGCGCCGGACACTACAGCGAAGTGGTCCTGCCCGAGGCGCTGGCGCGGAACCGGCGCTTCGGCGAGGTCCGGCTCCGGCAGACGCCGCCGGTCGGCACCCACGCCGGCGTGGCCCCGTTGGTCGCGCGGCGCGTCACCGAGCTCCTGCGCGAGCAGCACGCCGAGCGCGACACGGTTGCCCTTGTTCTCGTAGGACACGGGAGCGCGCGCCACCCGCACAGCCGCGCCGCCACCCTCCACCTCGCCGATACGCTTCGGCGCCGCCGGGTGGCGGGTGAGGTGGTCGCCGCGTTCCTCGACGACGATCCGCCGGTCGACGCCGTCGTCGCCCGGCTCCGGCAGCCGACGGTACTGGTGGTGCCGTTCCTCATCGGCGGCGGCGCCCACGCGCTGGAGGACATCCCCCGGCTGGTGGGCCTGGCCGAGGGGGCCGATCCGCGCCGGGGCAGCGTGTCCGGTCGGCTGTTCCTGATCGACGAGCCGGTCGGCACCTACCCGGGGCTCGAGGAGATCGTGGTCGACCTGGCCCGCCGGCACACACCGCCGCCGCCGCCCCGGTTCCGGCCCCGCATGGTGACCCACGTCCGGAAGGAGCCGGGTGCAGTCCACCTGGTGGGTGGCGGCCCCGGCGACCCAGGGCTGATCACCTCGCGCGGACTCGAGCTCCTCCGGAAGGCCGACGTCGTGGTGTATGACCGCCTGATCGGCGCTGAGCTGCTCCAGGAAGCCCGCGCGAACGCGGAGCTCATCGATGTGGGTAAGGGCCCGGGCCACGCACCCTACGCGCAGGCCGAGATCAACGCGTTGCTCGTCGCGCGCACGCAGGACGGCCGGACGGTGGTCCGGCTCAAGGGTGGCGATCCGTTCGTGTTTGGGCGGGGAAGCGAGGAGGCGGCCGCCTGCAAGGCGGCCGGGGTGCCGGTGTACGTGGTACCGGGCGTGACCAGCGCGATCGCGGCCCCGGCGGCGGCCGGGATCCCGGTGACCGCGCGGGGACTCGCGCGCTCCTTCGCGGTGGTGACCGCGCACCAGGCAGGCGCGGAGGGCGATGTCGCCGATCTCGGCGGGCTCACCGGAGTCGACACACTGGTGGTGCTGATGGGCCGGGCCGCCCTCGCGGCGCTCGCGGCCCAGCTGATCGAGGCCGGCCGCGATCCCGCGACGCCGGCCGCCTGCATCCAGAGCGCGACGACGCCGGAACAGCGGGTCACCCGGGCCACGCTCGCCACCATCGCGGCCGCGGCCGACCGCGACGGACTTCACAACCCGGTTGTCACCGTCATCGGCGCCGTGGCGGCGCTGGCCGACGGGGAGCTCGACTCGGTCGGGAGCATCGGATCGGCATCGGCGCGCGCGGTCGCGGGCGGCGCCTGACCCTTCCCGGGAGACGCCGCCAGCGGCACGCGACTGGCGGCGTCAGAGCGGCACGGTGAGGATGGTGCATGGCGCGGTGTGTGCCAGGCGCCGCGCGATGCTGCCGGCCTCGATGATGCCGGGCGGGCCGCCGCGATGGCAGCCGATCACCACGACATCCGGATGGCTCTCCCTCACGGCGGCGAGGATCTGCTCGACCGCGTCGCCACGTCGCACGTCGAGCTGCCATCCCACCGCGGCCCGCACCCGGTCCGCCAGCCGGACGCTCCGCCCGTCGGGAACCGAGGCGGCCAGGTGCTCGGGCTCATGGGCGTATCCTGGTACTACGGTCAGGACCTGCATGTCTGCGCCTAGCTGGCGGGCGAAGTCCTCGCCTGCGGCGAGCACCGTCATAGCGCGATCGGAGCTGTCGATCGCCACGAGCACCTTCCGCGGCAGGGAACCGGCCCGCGTGACGAAGAGGCAGGGCAGCATGCTGCGCCGAGCCACGGCGTCGGCGGTGTCGCCGACGACGAGCCGCGCCAGCGGCGACCGCGGCTTCCGGCCGAGGACCAGCAGGTCGGCCCGCTCGCGCTCGGCGAAGCGCCCGATCTCGACGCCAGGGAGGCCGTAGGTCAGCGCGAAGGACACCGGCGCCTCCGATCCGGCCAGGGCCAGATCCGGTTCGACCCACCGCTGCAGGCGCTCCACACTGGCATCCGCCGCGTCGTCCACGCCCAGGGCCGCCGTCGCGCGCCGGGCGAACGCCGCCGCCCGCGCCGGCACGGTCCGCATGACGGTCACGCGGGCCCCGGTCCGCGCGGCCAGCGCGAGCGCGGCGCGAACGCCCTGGCGTCCCGCATCCGATTCATCGGTGGCCGCAACAATATGTCTCAGATTCATCGGAGCCTCTCAAAAGTCCTTGCGTCGGAACACGCGGTGTGCCAGAAGCAGCGGCCCGACGCACCAGAAGAGCAGGGCCATCGTCGTGACCGCCTCGCCCAGCGCACCGCCGAAGAAGCGCTCAAACACCGCGCCCGTATAGCCCATCAGCGCCGCCGTGTCGAGCTGGAGCAGCGGCAGCACCCGCCCGAGGTCCACCGGATTGAGGAAGGTGAGGCCCCCGGCGCTCAGCAGCGCCACGGTCGGAATCGCGCTGGCCAGCGGCGGGGGCGGCATTGCGGCCGAGGCGGCCGGCGCCGTCATCCTGGCCGACGATCCGACCCGCATCGCGGAGGCCATCGTCATCAGCCGCCGCACGCTGCGGCTGGCGCGGCGGAGCAGTTGGGCGGGACTCGGGCTCAGTGCCATCGCCATGGTCGCGGCGGGCCTGGGCTACATCCCGCCGGTGGCCGGCGCGCCGTCCCAGGAAGGCATCGACCTGGCGGTGATTCTCAACGCGCTGCGGGCGTCGTTCGGGGGCTAGGTCGGATCACGGCCGCCGTCCGGCCGCGCGTCCTGGCCGACTGGCGCTTGGGCCTCCCACGACCCGTCGGCCGGCAGACCAACACCGGCACCTCTCCCACCCGCACGAGCTTGTCGGCCACGCTGCCGAGCACCATGCGGCGGAGCCCCCCTCGGCCGTGTGTGGCCAGCACGATGGCGGCCGTGCGGCCGGGCTTGCCCACCTCGAGGATCGCGTCCACCGCGCTCCACGAGACCACCGCAGCGCCGCTGGCCCGGGCGCCCTGGAGGCGAAGCCGTTCGACGATGTCGTCGAGGTAGTCCTGCGCCTGTGTCCGCGACAGGGCCGTGAGCTCCTCGTCATACGCGGACGGCATGGGCGCCAACCCGTCGATCGACAGCACCACCGGCGCAACCGCGTGCAGCACCACCAGCTCCGCATCCCAGAGCTTCGCGAGGGTCGTCGCCGGCCCGAGGGCCTCCTCGGCGAGCGGCGAGCCATCGAGCGGCACCAGAACGCAGCCGCCGGCCGGCGCGTCCGGCGACGCTCGGCCATCGGTCGGGTGGACCAGCATGACCGGAATCTGGAGCGTGCGGATCAAGTAGTCCGCCACGCTGCCCAGCCAGGCCCGACGCAGCCCGCCGCGGCCGTGCGTCGCCATGACCACGAGATCGACGCCCAGGTCGCGTACGTGCTCGGCGAGCGCGCGTCCGGGGTCGCCGGTCAACGTCACCGCGGCGGAGAGTCGGACGCCGCGCTCCCGCAGCGTGGCCTGAGTGCCGCGGAGGTAGGACCGCTCCGATTTCCGCGTGGCCAGCTCGATGGAGGTGAAGAGGCTGGCGGCGGCCGGATCCAGCGGAGCCGCCGGCAGCTGGTGCACCAGCGCCAGCCGCACCTTGCTGCCGGCGGGTTGGGCAATCCGGCACGCCAGCGGGATGGCCTGCTCGGCGAGCGGCGAGCCGTCGAGCGGGACGAGGATCGAGCGAAACGACGAGGGGTCGCGGGTCATGGTGGGCTGCCTTTCGAGCTCAGGCGTGGGACGGGACGGGCGCAACTCCATCGGAGCTGTCGGCCCACCGCGTCCACCAGCAAGTCCTGAACGTCGACCTGGTTTGACGGATGCGGCGCCAGCACCTCCATCGTGTCCGCCGTTCCAGCGGGGGAGGTGATGGCGCGTGAGGACGTCTTCGGCATGGTGACGCCCGGAGCTGCGACAGCGCCTTCCGCCAGCGGCGGTGTCACCGCGGCGGTCACGCAGGGGGCGGGATCGCCGCCTCGAGGCGCGCGAGAAGCGCGATCCCCTCCGCCGCCAGTGCCTCGCGCGCGACGGCGGCGGCCGCGAGCTCGATCTCCGCGCACCACTCGCCTAGCTGCGTCAGGAGCTGCCGCGCACCGCGCGCGACCTCCGCCGCCGTGCCGCGCCGGCGCCCGATGCGATCCAGCTCGAGCCGGGACCGGACGACCAGCTCGCTACCTCGCTCCAGGCGCTCCGACACCTCCGGCGGGAGGAACGGAGGGAGCTCCTGCACCAGCGCGCGTTCCTGCCGGACCCGGTCGCGGAATGTGTCCGACAGGTACCGCACGGCACCCCAGCGGGTCCAGAAGTCGGCGCCGGGATCGAGCGTCGGCTCGAGGAAGCACCGCGCTTCCGCGATCCACGCGTTGTGGATCGGGCGGAGCACGCTGTCCAGGGAGTCTTCGCCGGGTGCCGATGTCATCAGGGCCGCGGTCATGGTGTCGCCTCACGATGAGGAAGCTGTTCGATGCTAGCCTCCCGCTGATGAAGAATCCGTGAAGGCGTGGAGAAGATGCCTTGCGTGGTGATGAGCGGTGCTTCGCCGTCGCTTCACAGCCCTTTCACGCCCGGCGGTCAATTATGGTCGGTGAGTCCCATGCATGGAGGCATCATGATCAGTCCCCACGCGCCGGCGGCCGACGTCGAGACCCGTCCCCCCCCCGGCTTCACGCTATGTTCTCCCGTTCACCGAAGTACGCCTGGGCACCATCGCGGACGTCGGCGGCAAGAACGCATCCCTGGGCGAGTTGATCGCCGCGCTCGGCCCTGTCGGGGTCCGGGTGCCTGACGGCTTCGCGGTCACCGCCGCCGCCTTCCGGCTGCACCTCGAGGAGGCCGGACTGGCTCGCTCCACCTACGCGGAGCTGGACCAGCTCGACCTGCGCGACGTCGCCACGCTAGCGAGGGTCGCGCGGAGTATCCGCGAGCGGGTAGCGGCGGCACCGCTGCCGGCCGCCGTCGCCACGCAGCTCGACGCGGCCTACGTGATACTCTCGGCGCGGTATGGCGAGGACGCCACCGATGTCGCCGTGCGATCCAGCGCCACCGCCGAGGACCTGCCGAGCGCCTCGTTCGCGGGCCAGCAGGAGACCTATCTCAACATCCGCGGCCGGGAGGCGCTCGATCGACCCGTCCGCAATTGCTTCGCCTCGCTCTTCACTGACCGGGCGATCGTCTACCGGGCCCAGAACGGCTTTCGCCATGCGGACGTCGCCCTGTCGGTCGGGATCCAGAAGATGGTCCGGAGCGATCTTGGCTCGGCGGGCGTCATCTTCACGCTGGATACCGAGAGCGGCTTCCGCGACGTCGTCCTGATCACCGGCGCATGGGGGCTGGGCGAGACCGTGGTCCAGGGCCGCGTCCGTCCGGACGAGTTCTGGGTGCACAAGCCGACGCTTCGGGGCGGCTGCCGGTCCATCCTCCGGCGCGAGATCGCCGAGAAGGCGGTCAAGCTGGTCTACGCCGACGGCGCCGGCGCGTCGGTGCGCGAGGTGGCCGTGGCCGCGGAGGACCGCATGCGAGCGGTGCTCACCGACGACGAGGTGCTGGCGCTGGCTCGCTGGGCGCTGGCGATCGAGGACCACTATTCCCGGCGCGCCGGTCGCGCCACGCCGATGGACATCGAGTGGGCGCGGGATGGCCGCACGGGCGAGCTCTTTATCGTCCAGGCCCGGCCCGAAACCGTCCACTCCCAGCGCGCACATCCCACCCTCGTACTGTGGCGGCGCCGGGGCAAGGGCAAGCCGCTCGTCACCGGGCGGCTCCGCTTGCCGCCGTGGCGGCGTGCCATCGGACTCACGACGCGCGTTGGAGCGCAGGCCGTGAGACGAGGTGACCGACCGGGAGCGGCTCGAGAGGTACAGCGCCGGGAGCGGACCTACTGTGCCCGGCTGATCGCTGCGCTACAGGCGTCCCTGCGCGAAGGCCCGCACCTCACCACGCCAGCGGCTCGGGACGCCCCATGGCGAAGCCCTGCGCGAAGTCTACGCCGATGCGGCGCAGGCAGGCCAGCTCGCCGGGGGCTTCGACCTGGGCGGCGATGGTCCGAAGGCCCAGGGCGTGTCCGACCTCGTTGAGCGCGGTCGCGAGCGCGCGATGTACCGGGTCGCCTGAGAGCCCGCGGACGATGTGCCCCGCGATCTTGAGGTAGTCGGGCTGCAGCCGGCTCAGGGAGGTGAACGCGGTCATCCCGGTGCCGCAGTGCTCGAGCGTGGTCTGACAGCCGGCGGCCCGAAGGTCGTGCAGCAGCCGGGCGGTGACCGTGGGGTGTGCGGTCGCGACCGACTCGCCGACCTCGAAGCAGAGGGCCGCCGGCGGCACCCCGCTGTCGGCGAGCGCTGCTTGCACTGCCGGGAACACCTGACCGGCGGTGACCGTTTCGTCGTCGAGGTTGATCGCCACGGTCGGGGGCGTCGCGCCCGGGTGCGTCGACTGCCACGCGGCCAGCCGCCGGATCGCTTCGCGCACGACCCACTGGTCGAGGGCGGCCATGAGCCCCTGTCGCCGCGCCGCCGGAAGGAACACGTGGGCGCGGAGCGGCTCCCCGGTCCCCGCATCCAGCCGGAGCAGAATCTCGCAGTCCGGCGCGGGCCCGCCGCCGCCGAGCGAGACGAGCGGCTGGGCGTAGAGCCGGAACTTGTGCTCTCGGACGGCGAGCACGACGCCCCGCGACCACTCGTCGTCGGTCCCGGCCCCGGCGCCTCCCGGGCGAGGCGCGGACAGGTGCACCCGGTCTCCGCCGGCGCGCTTGGCGAGATAGCACGCCGCGTCGGCCTCGCGCATCACCTCGGTCGCGCGTGCCTGGCCCTTCCGGACCGGCACGATCCCGATGCTCGCCGCCACCGCGTAGGTCTCCGCGTTGAAGGTGAAGCGGTGCGCGCCGATCGCCTGCCGGATCCCGTCGGCGATCCGCTCGGCACGCGGCAGCCGGCAGTGCTCCAGCAGCAGGCCGAACTCGTCACCGCCCAGGCGCCCGAGGGTGTCGCGGGAACGCATCCGCTCGCCCATGACCTCGCTCAGCTGCCGCAGCAATTCGTCGCCCGCCAGGTGGCCGCACGCGTCGTTGACCCGCTTGAAGCCGTCGAGGTCGAGGAAGCATACGGCGTGCTCCGCGCGGCCGTGGGTTGCGCTCGCCGCGGCGCGGGCCAGCCGCCGCTCGAATTCGGCGCGGTTCACGAGTCCCGTGAGCGCGTCGTGGGTGGCCCGGTGCGAGAGCTCGTCCGCGAGCAGCCGGGCATGGGTCACGTCGCGCGCGACGACGATGGCGCCGGCAACCGCTCCCGACGGGTCGCGAAGGGGGCTGGTCGAGAGGTCCAGCAGCCGGCCCTTGTACCCGGCGCCGTGGTGGAGCCCGCCGTCCGTGGAGCCGCCCGCCCCGGTCTCGTCACCGGTGAACGGCAGGACCTCGGCGAGCGGGTGGCCCCGCGCCGCCTCGCAGGTCAGGCCAGTGAGAATCTCCGCC
>JBBRGH010000065.1:0-11170 GCA_038240915.1 Gemmatimonadales bacterium
CGGCTTCCTGGCCTACAGTCCCACCGGCGGAGGACGGCTCACGCGGACGCTGGCCGCGCATCCGGTGCTCCTGCCGATCGCCCGCCGGCTGGGGGTCTCGGCCCACGCGGTCGTGCTGGCCTGGGCGCTGGCCCAGTCGCCGGCGGTAGTGGTGATTCCCAGCGCCCGCACCGAGGACCACGCGCTCGACAGCCTCGGGGCGGCGGATCTGGTGCTGGGAGCCGACGACCTGGCCGCCATCGACGCGGGATCGTTCTCGCGCGCGTGACCCGCTACTGCCAGCGCAGCAGGCTGGCGCCGACCGTGAAGCCAGCCCCCACCGCCACGAACACCACCAGATCGCCCCGGCGGATCCGCCCCTGCTGCAGGACGTCCTCCAGCGCCAGCGGCAGCGTCGCCGCGGTGGTGTTGCCGTAGCGCGCGATGACCGACGCCATCCGCCCGGCCGGCAGCGAGAGTCGCTCCGCCGTGGCATCCAGGATTCGCTGGTTGGCCTGGTGGGGTATGACCATGGCGATGTCGTCGGGGGTCAGCTGGTGCCGCTGGAGAATGGTGGTGATGCATTCGGCCATCTGGGAGACGGCAAACTTGAACACCGCCTTGCCGTTCTGCTTGAGGTAGTGATCGCGGGCGTCGACGGTGGCGTGGGTGGCCGGGTGCAGGCTCCCGCCGGCCGGCATCAGCAGGTCGTCCCGGCCGCTCCCATCCACCCGGTGGTAGAAATCCAGCAGGCCGAAGCCCGGCTCCGCCGGCTCCAGCAGCACGGCGCCGGCGCCGTCCCCGAACAGCACGGCCGTGGTGCGGTCGAGCGGGTCGATGATCGCGCTCATGAGGTCGGCCCCGACGACGATCACCCGTCGGTGCGAGCCTGAGGCGACGAGCTGGGCCCCGGTCGTCAGCGCGTAGAGGAAGCCCGAGCACGCGGCCGAGAGGTCGAAACCCCAGGTGTTCCTGAGTCCCACCTGGTCCTGCACCAGGCAGGCCGTGGCGGGGAAGACCATGTCCGGGGTGACCGTGGCCACAATCAGGGCATCCACGTCGTCCGGACCCAGGGAGCGCTGGGCCATGAGCCGCCGGACCGCCTCGGAGGCCATGGTCGAGGTGGTGTCGCCGGGGGCGCCGAGCCGCCGTTCGCGGATCCCGGTGCGGGTGACGATCCACTCGTCGGAGGTGTCCAGCCGGGCCGCCAGCTCGGCGTTGCCGACGCGCCGCTCCGGCACGAACCCCGACACGCCGGTGATCGCGGCGCGGGGGACGACAGGCAGGTTGGGGGTTGGCATGCACGAATCTCATCGGGGACCTGAACCGGGCGCAAGAACGAGGGCCCGACGGCCCGTTATATTCCCGCCATGCCTCCCCTGATACGCCGGACCACCGTGACCGCCAGCGTCGGCGGCGTGCCCGTGGGCTCGGGGCACCCGATCGTCGTCCAGTCGATGACCAACACCGACACCGCGGACGTGACCGCCACGGTGCGGCAGGTGGCGGCCCTGGCCGGAGCGGGCAGCGAGCTGGTCCGGGTGACGGTCAACAACGAGGCGGCCGCGGCGGCCGTCCCCGCGATCGTCGAGGAGCTCGAGCGGATCGGCGTGACGGTGCCGATCATCGGCGACTTCCACTACAACGGCCATCTGCTGCTCACCAAGTATCCGGCCTGCGCCCGGGCCCTGGCCAAATACCGGATCAATCCTGGCAACGTGGGCGGCAAGCGCCACGACGAGCACTTCCGCGCCATCATCGACGTGGCGCTCGCCAACGACCGGCCGGTGCGGATCGGGGTCAACTGGGGCTCGCTCGACCAGAGCCTCCTCACCGAGCTGATGGACGCCAACGCGGCGCGCCCCGACGCGCTCGATGCCCGCGACGTCACCATGGAGGCCATGGTGGAGAGCGCGCTCCGGAGCGCGCTCCTGGCGGAAGACGCCGGCATGGCCCACGACCGGATCGTGCTCAGCGCGAAAGTCTCGGGCGTGCAGGACCTGGTGGACGTCTACCGGATGCTGGCCGCCCGCTGCGACTATCCCCTTCACCTGGGCCTCACCGAAGCCGGCCTCGGCGCCAAGGGGATCATCGCCAGCACCGCCGGCCTCAGCATCCTGCTGCAGGAGGGCATCGGCGACACCATCCGGGTCTCGCTCACGCCCGCCCCCGGCGGCGATCGGACCGAAGAGGTCCAGGTGGCCCAGCAGGTGCTGCAGTCGCTCGGCCTCCGGAGCTTCACGCCGCAGGTCACCAGCTGTCCCGGCTGCGGCCGCACCACCAGCACCTTTTTCCAGGAGATGGCCCAGCAGATTCAGGATTACCTGCGGGCCAAGATGCCGGTATGGCGTGTCGAGCGGCCTGGGGTGGAAGAGATGAAAGTGGCGGTGATGGGCTGCGTGGTGAACGGGCCCGGCGAGTCGAAGCACGCCAACATCGGCATCTCGCTCCCCGGCACCTTCGAGGAGCCGAAGGCTCCGGTCTTCGTGGACGGGCGCCTGATGGTGACGCTCAAGGGCGACGCCATCGTGCCGGAGTTTCTCGACCTCCTCGACCAGTACGTGGCCTCGCGTTACGCCGCGTCGGCGGGCAGCGCCGCCCGCGGCGAGGCCGCCCTCTCCGGCTAGCCGCCTGCCAGAGGGCGGGGGCCAGGGCCCATTGTTATACTGCACGACGTGCTCCCGCCGCCATTGTCCGCCGGTCTCGACGCGATCCTTCGCCACGAGCCTCTGGTCGCGGTGCCGCTGCTCTTCGGGGCCGGCCTCGCGACCAGCCTGACGCCGTGCATCTATCCGATGATTCCGATCACGGCGGGGATTCTCGGTGGGGCGGGCCGTGTCGCCGGCGGTCGGGGAGGCCCCGCTCTTCGGACTGCCGCGTATGTGGCGGGTCTGGCCGTGGTCTATTCGTTTCTTGGTCTGCTCGCGGGCCTCACCGGCACCCTCTTCGGCGCGGTGAGCTCGAACCCGTGGGCCTACTTCGTGATGGCCAATCTGCTCCTGCTGGCCGGTCTGGCGATGCTGGATGTGGTGCCGGTCTCGGCGCCGCGCGGCGCCGTCGCCTGGGCGGCACGGCTCGGCGCCGGCTCCCCCTCGGGCGCCTTCGCCATGGGCGCGGCGTCGGGGCTGGTCGCGGCGCCGTGCGGTGCTCCGGCCTTTGCGGCGGTGCTCACGTTCGTGGCCGCCACGGGAAGCGCCCTGCTGGGCATGCTGTACCTGCTGGTATTCTCCCTGGGCCTGACCGCCGTGCTCGTGCTGGTGGGGCTATTCAGCGGCACGCTGGCGGCACTTCCTCGGGCCGGCCGCTGGACCGCGTGGGTCAAGCGGGTCAGCGGTGTGCTGATGCTCGGCATGGCCGAGTACTATCTCATCCGGATGGGCGGCGTGCTATGAGATACGGATGGTGGCTGAGGTTCGGCCTGGCGTTGGGGATGGTGGCCTCGGTGCAGCCGGTCCACGCTCAGGAGGCGGGGATCGCGGTCGGTGCGCGGGCCCCGGCCGTAACCGTTGCCGACCTCGCGGGCGCGCCGGTCAACCTGGGAGAGTATCTCGGTCACAAGCCCGTGCTGCTCGAGTTCTGGGCCACCTGGTGCGAGGTCTGCGAAGCGTTGCTGCCCAGCATGCGCGCGGCCCACGCCGCCTACGGCGATCGGGTCGAGTTTCTCGGCGTCAACGTGACCGTCAACCAGAGCCCGGACCGCGTCCGCCGGTACGTCAGCCAGATCCAGCCTCCGTTCCGCACCCTCTACGACAGCGAGGGCGACGTCACCCGGGCCTATCAGGCGCCCACGACATCCTTCATTGTCATCATCGACCGGGCGGGCCGAGTGGCCTACACCGGGGTGGGGGCCGGGCAGGACCTCGCCACGGCGCTCGCCGCCGTCGCCGATCGATGAGCCACCCTTCTCTCAGGATCTTCGTCCCCATGCCGCCTCGTGCAATTGCCGCCGCCACCATCGTCTTCTGTCTGATCGCCGCCGCGCCGGTCTCCGCCCAGGATTCGAGTGCCGCGGCCAAGCCGTCGAGCGGTCCGCTGACCGCCCGCATGGTTTCCGGACCGGATGTCGGGCACCGCGCGCCGATGTTTCGCCTGCCGTGGGCCAACAAGGAAGGGATCGGCCCCGCCGATCAGCCGTATGATCTGGCCCTCGACCGCGGCAGGACGGTGGTGCTGGCCTTTTACCCTCGCGACTTCACCAGCGGGTGTACCGCCGAGATGAAGACCTTCGGCGAGCAGTACGATTCGCTGTTCGGGCCGGACGTGGTGGTGGTGGGCATCAGCACCGATTCGCTGTCCACCCATACCCGGTTCGCCACCAGTCTCGACCTGCCGTTCCGCCTGTTGAGCGATCCGACGCAGGAAGTGGCTCGGCGCTACGCCAGCAACGATCGATCGGGCTATCTGCGCCGGACGGTGTACGTGGTGGGGCCGGACGGCAAGATCCAGTATCGGAACCTTCGCTTCAACGCGCTCGATCCGAAGCACTACGCCGAACTCCGCACCGCCGTCCGTCGGTCACGGGCCGGCTGAACCGGTCGTTTTCCCCGCGTGGAGCCGCCAATGCCTCGTCCTTTCCTGGCCCTCCTCGCAGTCCTGGCGGCCTCTGGGCTGACGGCGGCCCGCCCGCTGGCGGCTCAGCAGCCATCGAGCGAGGAGAAGGCCTGGCGCCTCGACGGTGTGCAGGAGGCGTTCTGCGTGGAGTTTCTGCTGGATCCCGCGTCGGAGGCGTTGAAGGACTTGCCGCGCGGCTACCGGGCAGTGCCCGCCTCCGAGGCCAAGGACCTTCACCTTTCGCTCAAGAGCGTGGTGCAGGGTCAGGCGGAGTTCGCCGCCTGGAGCCCCTCGCGGCTCTGCTTCACCGCCGTGGACACCGTCCAGTCCGACGAGTTCAGGGTGGGGGACAAGAGCGGCCGCCACCCGCAGCTGTTCGGCGCCTGGACCGTGTTGGCCGCTGGGACCGGGGCATCCGCCGGGCATGTGGCCCTGGATCTGTTCGCCAGCAGTCGTCAGATGATTCGCTCGGCTCGGCTGGCCGGCCACGTCGTGCGCGAGGCGAGCCTCAGCGTGGGCATGGTGCCGGCCGAGGATGAAAACGGCGCACCCAGCTCCGACCGACGGTTCCAGGTCCGCCTCGGCAAGGCCACGATCACCTGGGATGGCCGCCCGGCGCGCGACAGCGGCGTCGTGCGCGAGGCTGTGAAATGGAGTTGGTCCGCCGAAGGCGTGAAGCCAGGCATCGTCACCGGGGAGATCGTCCTGTCGCGCTCTACAGAGCGGGCCATGGCCGGTTCGCTCAAGGTGGACGGGAAGGACGCCCTCGCCCAGGCGCTCCGTGGCTCGCCCACCCGGTTCGCGGGGCCGAGTTACCAGGGTGGCGGGGGCTCGATCTCCTTCCGTCACTGAGTTTTTCTGTCGCCCCCGGCTGGGTTGGCGCTCTGCAGAAAGGTGCATGTCGAAGATGTTCATAATCGTTCGATCTGAATAAATAGTTTGACTGAAGCGACACTGTCGCCATGCGTGCGTGAAGGTGAGGTGAGAAATTGAAAAGCGAAGTACGACATTAGGTAAGCATGCGGTTGATAAAGTATTTTCTAGGTTAGTGCTCCCTCGCTTTCTCCTCCGTTTCCTCCAATCCAGATATTCACTTCGTCGAGTTTTCAACATGTGGAAACCGCCCGTTCCCGTCGATTTTGGCCAATGACGCCACCGTTCGCGATCCGCTCCGGGTTCCTGCGCGCGCGCCGCATATTCGCCCTCGCGCCGGGTGTGAGCGGCGATGCGATCTGGTGGGAGAACGGTCGCGTGGAGGCGGTGGGCCGGGCGGCCGCGCTCGCATCGCGCGTCCCCCCGAAGACGCCGGTGTTCGAGCTTCCCGAGGCCCTGGTCACGCCGGGTTTCGTGGACGGCCACAGCCATTTCGCCCTCTGGGCGCTGGGACGTCGACGGGTCCAGCTCGCCGGTGCGGCAACCCTGGACGAAGCGGTGCAGCGAGTGGCCCGGGGGACGCCGGTCCAGGGCTGGGTCGTGGGTCAGGGATGGGATGCCAATGGATGGGATCAGGCGCCGGACCGCGCCGCGCTCGACCGGGTGCAATCGGGACCGGTCTATCTCGACTCGCTCGACGTCCACGCTGCCTGGGTCAACAGCGCGGCCCTCGCGGCGGCGGGGATCCGGCGGACCACGCCGGATCCCTACGGCGGGCGGATTGTGCGCGACGGGGCTGGCGAGCCCACCGGCCTGCTGCTCGAGCGGGCGGTCGAACTGATGGTGGCCTTCCTCCCCCAGCCGCCGCCGGCCCTGCTCGACGCCGCCCTGCTCGAGGCGCAGGCGGAGGCGCACCGCCTGGGAATTACCGGGCTCCACAACGTCGAGGGCGACGCCGTGCTGGCGGCGTTCGAGCGCCTGGAGTCGGCCGCGCGCCTCCGGCTCCGGGTGCTGTTCCATCCGCCGGTCGCCTCGCTCGACACCCTCATCGCCCGGGGCACGCGGAGCGGCGCGGGCTCCGACTGGCTGCGGATCGGCGGCGTCAAGCTGTTTCTGGACGGCAGCCTCGGGAGCCGCACCGCCTGGATGCTGGAGCCGTACCAGGGCAGCCGCGATCGCGGCATGCCCATCACCACAGCCGAGGCGGCCGGCGAGGCCGTGCGGGCGGCCGCGGCGGCGGGGATCGCCGCGACGGTCCACGCCATCGGCGATGCGGCGGTCCGCCGCGCCCTCGACCTCCTGGAGCCGCTGCCGCGGGTCGGCCTGCCGCACCGGATCGAGCACTTTCAGTGCATCCACCCCGATGATTTCGAGCGTGCGGCGGCGGCCGGCGTGGTGGCCTCGATGCAGCCGGCCCATCTCCTGACCGACATCCCGCTGGTGGAACGCCACTGGGGCGGGCGCGGTCGCGGCGCTTATCCGTTCGAGAGCCTCCGACGGCGTGGCACCCCCATGGTCTTCGGCAGTGACGCGCCGGTCGCGTCGCTCGATCCGCGCGAAGGACTGTTCGCGGCGCTGGAACGGCGCGGTGAGACCGGCGCTCCCGCGGCCGGCTGGCGGCCCGAGGAAAAGCTCACGTTCACCGACGCCGTGCGCGGGTATACGGTGGGCGCGGCGCACGCGGGCGGCGTGGCGCACCGATCGGGCACCCTGGCCCCCGGACACGACGCCGACCTGGTGGCGTGGGACTTCGATCCGGCGGTGGAGCGCTCGGATGGCGGCGCCGTCCGGGCGGGGGCGGCCAGACTGACCATCGTCGGGGGCGAAGTCGTGATGCAGCGGTGAGGGAGCGGCATTAAACTCCTGCCATGCCTCGCATTCCCGTTCGCCGAACCAAGATCGTGGCCACGCTCGGGCCCGCCTGGGACGATCCCGCCAAGATGGCCGGGCTGATCGATGCCGGCGTCAACGTCGTCCGCATCAACGCGTCGCACGGCACGCCCGAGATCCGGGCGCGCTGGGTGGATCGGCTGCGCGAGGTGACCCGCGGCCGGCGCGATCCGGTGTCGCTCCTGCTCGACCTGCAGGGGCCCCGGATCCGGATCGGCACCCTGGCCACGCCGCTCCGGCTCACGGCCGGCGAGACGGTCACGTTCGCGCCCGAGCACGACGCCGCGGCCGGCGAGATCCCCACGACCTACGACGCCCTCGCAGCCGACGTGCGGCTGGGCGCGCGGATCCTGCTGGACGATGGCCTGCTCGCGCTCGAGGTGGCCGCCATCCGGGATCAGCGAGTGGACGCCGTGGTCCACTACGGCGGTGAGCTGCGGTCGCACAAGGGCATGAATCTGCCCGGCATCGAGGTGAGTGCGCCGGCACTCACCGAGAAGGACCTGGAGGATGTGGCCCAGGCGGCGGCGATGGCGGTGGACTACGTGGCCCTGTCCTTCGTGCGCCGCCCGGAAGACATGGAGCAGCTCCGCACGCTGGTGCCGCGGGCCACCAAGCTGGTGGCCAAGATCGAGAAGGACACGGCGCTCCGGAACCTGTGCGGCATCCTCGACGCCTCCGACGCGATCATGGTGGCCCGGGGTGACCTCGGTGTCGAGCTGCCGTTCGAGGAAGTGCCGCTGATGCAGAAGCAGATCATCCGCGAGGCGGGGCTGCACGGCACGCCGGTCATCAACGCGACCCAGATGCTCGAATCCATGGTCCACGCCCCCCGGCCCACCCGAGCCGAGGCCTCTGATGTGGCCAACGCGATTCTCGACGGGACCGATGCCGTGATGCTCTCGGCCGAGACGGCGGTGGGCGAGTTTCCGCTGGAGGCGGTGCGGGCGATGGATCGGATCGCCCGGGAAATGGAGCTCCAGCGGCACGGCCGCGGCGTCACCATCGACGCCGCCCTCGGTCGCCGGGCCAGCGAGGGCGTCGGGCTGCCCCAGCACCGGGTGGCGCAGAGCGGTCCGATCCGGACCGAGGACGCCATCGCGGTCGCGGTCTGCGCCGCGGCGGAAATGTTGAGCGCGCCGCTCATCGTCTGCTTCACCAGCAGCGGCTTCACCGCCCGCAAGGTGTCCACCTGCCGCCCGACGGTGCCGATCTTCGCCTGCACCCCCGAGCCGGACACCTTCCGCCAGCTGTCGATGGTGTGGGGCGTGACGCCTGCGCTCACCGAGCACTTCACCGACTACGACATGATGCTGGCCGTGGCCAGGCAGCAGATCCTCGAGCGCGGGCTGGCCCAGCCGGGCGAGCGCCTGGTGGTGACCGCCGGCGTTCCCTTCGACATGCCCGGCACTACCAACCTCCTCAAGATCGAAGCAGTTTAGGACATGCGGCTCACCTTCCTGGGGACCGGCACGTCCTTTGGCGTGCCCCAGATCGGCTGTGGGTGCGCGGTCTGTCGCTCGCCCGATCCGCGCGACAAGCGGAGCCGGTCCGGCGCCCTGGTCGAGGTGGGCGAGACCACCATCCTCATCGACACGCCGCCGGAGCTCAGGCTGCAGCTCATCGCGAGCGGGATTTCCCGGGTCGACGCGGTGCTCTACACCCACGAGCACGCCGATCACACCAACGGCATCGACGATCTCCGGATGTTCTCGGTCCGCCAGCGGCGGTCCCTCCCGGTCTATGGCCCTCCCGAGACCCTCGAGCGGCTGCGCGCCTCGTTCAGCTACATTTTCGACGACGTCCGCCCCCACGAGGGCACCTCGAAACCGAGCCTGGCGCTCCATCCGATCGAGCCCGGCGCGACGGTGGACGTCGCCGGGGTGCCGGTGCTTCCGCTGGCGTTCCGCCACGGCCATCTCCGGGTGTATGGCTACCGGCTCGGCGGGTTGGCGTACATCACGGACGTGAAGGCCATCCCCGACGCGGCGCGCGGTCTCCTCCAGGGGCTCGACGTGCTGGTGCTCAACGCCCTCTGGTGGCGGCCTCACCCCACCCACCTCAGCATCGAAGAGGCCATCGAGACCGCCCAATCGCTGGGCGCCCGCCGCACCTATCTCACCCATCTGACCCATGAGACCGGACACGCGGAGCTCGCCGGGCAGCTGCCCGACGGGATCTTTCCCGCGTACGACGGCCTCACCGTGGAGGTCGCGTGATCAGGCTGGCGTACGGACGGATGCTGCAGGACGGGCTGGACGGGACGCACGGTCTCCCCCGCGGCCGGCTGGCGGAGCTGGCCACCGGCTTCGGCGCCGTGCAGGCCGAGGTCCGCCGCCGTCGGGCCGCGGGTGAGTACGGCTTCTACCAGCTCGTGGATCAGGCCGGACCGGTGAAGGAGATCTCCACCTTCGCCGAGGGCCTCGGTCAGGCCCACGACCACGTCGTCGTGCTCGGCATCGGCGGGTCCGCCCTGGGCGCCCGCGCGCTGCTCACCGCCCTGCGCCGGCCGGCCTGGAACGAGTGGGACGACGAGGGCCGCGACTTCTTCCCTCGCCTCACCATTCTGGACAACGTCGATCCCACCACGATCGCCGCGGCGCTGCGGCGGATCGATCCCCGTCGCGTGCTGGTCGACGTGATCAGCAAGTCCGGCGGGACCGCCGAGACGATGGCGCAGTATCTCGTCGTCCGCGCCTGGCTGGAGGAAGCACTCGGCGCGGCCGCCTCCCGTCACCTCGTCTTCACCACCGATCCGGCGCGGGGAGCCCTGCGGGAGATCGCGGCGCGGGACGGGATCGCCACGCTCAGCGTGCCGCCGGCCGTGGGCGGTCGCTTCAGCGTGCTCTCCCCCGTGGGCCTGCTGCCGGCCGCGCTGGTGGGGATCGACATCGGGGCGCTGCTCGCCGGTGCCCGGCAGGCGGTCGAGCGGGCCGAGGCGGACGATCTGCTGCAGAATCCCGCCGCGCTTTACGCCGCCCTGCATTGGGCCGCCGACCGTGACCTTGGCGCCCGGATCAACGTCCTGATGCCCTACACCGACCGGCTCCGCGAGTTCGCCGAGTGGTACCGGCAGCTGTGGGCCGAAAGCCTGGGCAAGCGGGTGGACCGGGAGGGTCGCGTCGTGCACACCGGCCCCACGCCCGTCGCCGCGACTGGCGCCACCGATCAGCACAGCCAGATGCAGCTCTTCATGGAAGGGCCGTTCGACAAGGTGCTCACCTTTGCCGTGGTGGACCAGCTGGGGGAGGACGTCGCGATTCCAGGCGGCGCACCCTCGGCGGGCGCGCTGCCGCTCCCCAAGGACCTCGCCTATCTGCCGGGCCACACGCTGGGGGCGCTGCTCCGGGCCGAGTACGATGCCAGCGCCACGGCCCTGGCCCAGATGGGTCGGATGAGCTGCACCCTCCGCCTGCCCGATCTGTCCGCCGCCACGGTGGGCGAGGCGATCATGTTCTATCAGATCGCGGCCGGCTACGCCGGCGCCTGGTACGGGATCGATCCCTTCGATCAGCCGGGAGTGGAATTGGGGAAGCAGCTGACCTACGCGGCGATGGGGCGCCCGGGCTACGACGCGCCGGCGCGGCGGCCGGAGGGCGCCGACGAGGCCTGATGGGAACTCCCGGGCCGCCGGCCGGTTTGTTTGACGCTCCCCGGTCGCCGGCCTACCTTTACCCGGTGTCGGACCTCCGGTAACCGCAAGGACGTACATTCATGGCTGACGAAACGCAGCGGGCAGTCGATCTGTACGAAGGCGCCGTGGCGCTGGTGCCGGGGGGCGTGACGGTGCGTGACCCGGCCCGGCTCCGCTCGGCGGCGACCGACCGGCTCGTTTGGCAGGCGGTCTTTGCAGCGGGCGAGGGGCGGGACGCAGCCC
>JBBRGH010000066.1:0-11151 GCA_038240915.1 Gemmatimonadales bacterium
AGCGCGCTGGTGACCGTCCGGGAGTTCTGCTTCTGCACACCCCGCATCATCATGCAAAAGTGGGCCGCCTCGATCACCACCCCCGCCCCGCTGGGCTTGAGCACGTCCATGATCGCGTCCGCGATCTGGTCGGTCAGGCGCTCCTGCACCTGCAGCCGGCGGGCGAACACGTCCACGATGCGCGCCACCTTCGAGAGGCCCAGGATCTTGCCGTCGGGAATGTAGGCCACGTGGGCCCGGCCGAAGAACGGGAGCAGGTGATGCTCGCACAGCGAGTAGAGCTCGATGTCGCGCACCATGATCATGCTCTGGTGGTTCTCGGCGAACACCGCGTCCCCGATGGCGTCCGCCACCGAAAGATGGTAGCCCTGGGTGAGGAAGCGCATCGACGCCTCGACCCGCTCGGGCGTCTTGAGGAGCCCCTCGCGGCCGGTGTCCTCACCCAGGGCCGCGAGCATGTCGCGGACCTTGTCCGCAAACGGCCCCAACGCAGGCGAGGGGTCGTCCCGGTGGGTCTGGAGCGTGCGATCGGGGCGCGCCCGCACGGGGGCGCCTCCGTCACTGTCCTTCGTAGTCGACATAGTTCCTCGGTGTCTCCCACAACCGGAGGTGAAGCGTCAGCTCGGGCGGCAACGCCGCCCGCAGTTCCCGCCAGCAGACCAGCGCGATGTTCTCGGAGGTCGGAATCAGCACCTGGAACCAGGGCACGTCGAGGTTGAGATTCTTATGGTCCAGGTGACGCAGCAGCCGCTCCTGCGCCAGCTGCTTGAGATGGTTCAGATCCATCACGTAGCCGGTCCGGAGGTCGATCTCCCCCTCGACTGACAGGTCCAGCTCGTAATTGTGCCCGTGGAAGTTCGGGTTGTTGCATTCGCCGTACGTCGCCAGGTTCCAGGCATCGGTGGCGTCGGGGTTGTGCAGACGGTGCGCGGCGTTGAAATGCACGCGCCGCGTCACTCTGCATCGCGGCATGGACGAGTCCGGTGACAGGGCCAGGGATGAAGTAGGCGGGAGCCCGCGGGAAGGTCAAGCCAGCCGGGAGAAACACGTGCGCCGGCTGGACTGTCCAGCCGGCGCACGGTGGAGACGGCAACGAGGAGGATTATTGAAGCCCAAAGAGAACTTGCGGTGCCCTCACCCTGGCTCCTGCCTTCCCCCGGGGGGCGTGACATCGGCCACGGCATTCGGACCCATCACTGGACCTGTTGGCTCAATAATGTGGCTCCCCGTTCCCGCAACGAGTAAGATACGAACCTGGATTCCCAGAATCAACCAACCGAGGAGCGGTCCGCATGTTGCCTCTGACCTTGCTCGGCGCGATCGACGCGCTCGTGACCTGGGCGATCATCATCTTTGGCCGAGTCGCGACCTCGGGCGTGACCCATTTGTTGCTCGCCCTAGGTAGCGTGCTGCTCGTGCGTTGGTGGGCACTGCGCGCCTGAGGCTGTGGCACACCGCGACTTGCTTGTTGGCGGCTCACTACAGCGAGCGGGAGGCAAGGGCAGGCGGCCACTGGCGGCTTAGTGCGCAACGCGTTGCCAGTTAAGCTGTTAGGGGAGTGCAAATGATTGCTTCCTCGGGGGGGCTTGGCGGGCATAAATCGTGCAAAATTGCTGCGAGCGACCCGGGGCATTGGCCGCGTCCCCGACGCCAGAATCACCGCTCGTCAGACTCGACGAGACCGCTTCGCTCACAGCGCCGGCACTCTCAGCCACGGATGACCTCGTGATGCGTTGGATGGAAGCCCTGATGGAGCGCGCCAACGGCGGTGTCGGACGGGTCGAGCAGGACCCGTGGTCCGACGCCGGCGAGGATACCCCTGACGAGGCCGCCATGGCCCCGTCGGTGGGACTCGATTGGCCTACCCGGTCGCTCAATTTCGTGCTGGCCCTTCTCGCCATCATTGCCCTGCTTCCCGTGTTCCTGCTGCTCGCCGCGTTGGTCAAGCTGACCTCGCGCGGTCCGGTGTTCTACCTCCAGGAGCGGGTCGGGCTGGATCGGCGGCTGCCGGGACCCGACGCCCACAATCACCGCCGGACCCAGGACCTGGGCGGCCGAGTCTTCACGATCTACAAGTTCCGCACCATGCGGGTGGATGCCGAGTCGGCCGGGGCCGCCGTCTGGGCTCAGCAGCAGGATCCCCGGGTCACGCCTTTCGGCCGGGTGCTCCGCCAGTACCGGCTCGACGAGCTGCCCCAGCTCCTCAACGTGCTCAAGGGCGAGATGAACATCGTCGGCCCCCGGCCCGAGCGGCCGACCATCTTCGCCGAGCTGCGGGGCCACATCGCCGAGTATCCGCTGCGGCAGCGGGCCAAGCCGGGGATCACCGGGCTGGCCCAGATCAACCACCACTACGACCGGTCGATCGACGACGTCCGCACCAAGGTGACCTACGACCTGGAGTACATCCGCCGGCAGAGCCTGCGGGAGGACCTCCGGATCATGCTCAAGACCATCCCGGTCATCCTGCTCCGCCGCGGCGGCTGGTAGGCCCGCCTTCTCCTCCCGCTCCCGGCAGGTCGGGAGTGATCTCTTCCGATGCGCCCCCTGTCACGCGACATTCCAGCACCCGAATCACCGGCGCGCCGGCGGCTGAGCCGTCCGACGACCCGACCCCCTCGCCCTGGTACCCGAATGTCGAGCAGCGGCCCCGAGCGATCCCTCCGTCCCGAAACGCTGCCCGTGACTGCGCTGCTTGGCGGCCTGATCGTCCTCGCGCTGGTGGTTCGCTTCTGGAAGCTCGGGACCTGGAACCTCGAGGCCACCGAGATCTTCACCCTCAAGGATTCCCTGCACCCCCGGCTGACCAACCCTCGTCCCCTGAGCTACCTGCTCAACTACTACCTGATCCGGCCGATGATGCCGCTGGACGAGTTCGGGTTGCGCCTGCTGCCGGCCATTTTCGGGGTCCTGGCCATTCCGGCCATCTTCTACGCCAGCCGCCGTCTGATCGGGGTCCGGGCGGCGCTGTACGGCGCGGGTCTGCTCACCATCAGCGACCTCCACGTCTTCTACTCCCAGTTCGCCCGCTACTGGGCACTGGTAATCCTGCTCTGCGCGATCTATCCGTTCGCCCTCTACCGGGGCATCCGTGACCGCGACCGCGCCGCGATCGCGGTGGGCCTGGTCAGCGCCGTGCTCGCGGTGCTGGCGCACCCGGTCTCGATCCTGCTGGCCGGCGGCCCGATCATCTGGTTCATGGTGGAGGCGCTGCGGCCGGCGTCCTTCCGCCGATGGTGGGCCCATCGGGCGGTTCGCTGGAGTGCCGTCGCGGCCCTGGTGCTGGGCCTCGCCGTCGCGGTGCGGTTCGTCCCCATCCTGCACAGCTGGATCACCGTGCACGACGAGAATCCCGGCAGCGGCCAGTTCCTCAATCTTCCCAAGCCCAACGGCTTGAAGCAGTTCGTCTACCTCTCGGCCCTGGTCGAGAGCCTCACCCTGCCGCTGGTGCTGGCGGCGGCCGCGGGGATCTATCTGTTGTGGCAGCGGGAACGCTCGCTGGCCCTGCTGCTGACCAGTCTGGCGGCCTTCCCGATCGCGTTCCTCACCCTGCTGTCGGCCCGCACGGCCGTGTCGCAATTCTACCTGGTGCCGGTGCTGCCCGTCTTCTTCATGGCGGCCGGGGTCTTCATCGATCGGCTGTCCGAGATCCACTGGCCCGGCCGCCCGCGCTGGCTGCTGCCCGCGCTGGTCACGACGATGGTCCTGGCGGCCGGCGGGCCCACCTTGATCTCCCAGTACCGGAATGGCCGGCGCTTCGATTTCCGTGGCGTGGCGATCTGGCTCACCCCCCAGCTCACCCGCGGCGACGTAATCTACTCCGACCAGCCCATGGTCCTCGCGCACTACCTGCCGGGCACCCGGATCAGCAAGCTGCGCACGGCCGATCCCATGATCGCGTCGCTCGATTCCATGGCGCGGGTCGATGCCCGGGCCGCGCTCTGGGTCGTCGCCCCGGCCCCGGCCCATGCCTTCCGGACCACCTTGCGGCAGGGCGGCTTGGCGGACTTCATGTGGAGCAGGTGTCAACTTCGGAATACGGTGGGGACGGGCCGGTTGGACTTCCGCCAGCAGTATCTGCAGGTCTATCGCTGCCCGCCGCTGCCGCCGGGGACTGCCGGCTGAAGCGCGGCCCGGGGCCCCAGCGCCTCCCGATATAACTCTTCCCAGCGGTCTGCCACCCGGCTGAGCCCGTAGCGAACCCGCACGTGCTCGCGGCCCTGCTCCCCCAGCGTTCGCCGCTCAGCCTCGCTCAGGGCCATGAGTCGGAGCATGGCGCCGCCGAGCGCCTGGGCGTCGCCTGGCGGGACCACATAGCCGGTTTGGCCGTCCAGCACCGCCTCCTGATTGCCGCCCACCCGGGTGGTGACGATCGGGAGGCCGGCCGAGGCGGCCTCTAGCAGCACCATCGGCAGCCCTTCCCAGGCGGAGGACATGACGTACCCGTCAGCCGCGCTCATGACCGCCGGCACGTCCTCCCGCACGCCCACGAACCGCACCGAGGAGCCCAGTCCGAGCTCCTGCGCCAGGGCCTCCGTCTCCCGCTGCAGCGAGCCCTTCCCGACCAGCAGCAGGAGAGCGTCGGGCCGGCGCTCCCGGACCCGGGCAAACGCCCGCAGCATGTTCGGATAATCCTTGGCCACCTCGAACCGTCCGACCGCGAGCCAGGCGAACGCCTCCCCCACGCCGAGCTCCGCGCGAATCCGCTCGCGCGCCTCCGGTGGCACCCGGCGGAACGGCCCCGGGTCTACCCCATTGGGCACCACTCGCAGCAGCTCCGCCGGCACGATCCGCTCGCGGATGAAGCGCTCGGCGGCGGCTTCGCTGATGATGGTCATACGGTCCACCAGCCGGTTGGTGAACCGGTATCCAGCCATCAGCAGCCCGCCACCCTCGTAGATGTTGTGGATGGTCGAGACCAGGGCCGGCACCGGCGCCGTCAGTCGGAGGGCCCGCGCCATCAGGTTGGCATGCACCATGTGGCTGTGGACCACGTCGGGACGCCACTGCCGCACGATCCGGCTCAGCCGGATGAGCCCACGCAGGTCGGGCACGCCACGCCGCATCTCGAGCGACTCGGTCTCCAGGCCCAGCTGCCGCGCCTGGCCCCCCATCTGGCCCAGCGGGGTGAGCGAGACGATCCGGATCTTGTGCCCGCGCGAGCGCAGTTCCTGCGCCGCGGCGATAAGCTGGCTGTCCGCCCCTCCCATGCCCATGCTGGTCGAGAGGAACAGGATCCTCATGTATCGCGCTCCCGGGAGCCGGCCATGCCCCGGCGCAGCACTCGCTTGAAGCCCGGCGGCACGTACGCGTAGGCGTGCCGCGCCACCGAGTACAGGTACATCCACGGCGGCAGCCCCAGCTCCCGGACGCTCTGCGCCTGGACGCGCGCCAGGTCCCGCTGCCGGTCCACGTACTGCAGGGTCTGGTGAAAGAAGCTGGCGTCGTGCACATAGTGCTCGCCCAGCACCTCGGTCACGTTGCCCAGCTGCCAGCCGGCTTTGGCCAGCCGGAGGTAGAATCGGAGGTCGATCAGGTTGTTGACGATGGGATACCCGCCCACGTCGCTCCACGCCTGGCGCCGGAAGGTGGCAAGCGTATGGGCGATGGGTACGTACTTCGCCAGGGCCGACCGCACGGCCGTGGGCTCGGTGGGGGGCATCCGGACGTACCGCTCACCCCGCCGCTCGTCCACGAGCACGTAGGATCCTCCCACCGCGCCGACGGTGAGGTGGGCGTCGAGATAGTCCACCTGGAGCCGGAGCCGCTCCGGATAGCTGCGGTCGTCGAAGTCCTGACGGGCGACGTATTCGCCGGTGGCCTGGGCAACCCCGAAGTTGTACGCGGTCGCCGCACCCAGGCGCCCCGGCGCGAACACCCGCACGCGGGGCTCGCGGGCCTCGAGCTGCCGGAGCGCCTCGAGGGTCCCGTCGCTCGAGCCGTCATCCACCAGGATGAATTCGAAATCGGTGAAAGTCTGGCTCAGGATCCCCGGAATGGCCCGATCGAAGTAGAGCGCCCCGTTGTAGACGGTGCTGACCACACTGACCCTGGGCGTCATTGCGAGGGTCGGGGGCCGAGGTCACGGACCACGGGGTCGATCCGGTGGGCGGCACGCGCCGCCACCGGCTGCCGGGGCGGCCCCATCCGGCGGCGAACGATCGGCTGCGCCACGGCGACCGGCCGGCCGACGTTGAGGATCGAGAAGCCGACCAGCACGGCCATGACGAACCAGGCCGCCTTCTGATCCTCCCAGGTGAGCGGCAGCATGCAGATGCCCAGGGTGCAGTAGAGCACCAGGCCGAATCGTCGCTCGAAGGCCGGGTAGTTGAGGACGGAGGAGAACACCGAGAAAAACATCGTCAGGTAGAAGATGAGCCCCACCAGCCCCTCCTCGACCAGCACGGAGAGGAACGAGTTGTGTGCCACCAGCGCGTCCGCCCCCAGCTCCGGGGTGACCGCCTGCTTATAGGTGCCGACGCCGTACCCCATTAGCGGCCGCTGGCCAAAGGCGTGCACGCCGGCGACCCAGATCCGGAACCGGCCGCCGAAATTGCCACTCTGGGCCGACTCGGTGGTGGTGCTCAGCCGCGTCATGACCGACGCCGGCGCGTAGGCGATCACCAGCGCCCCGGAGAGTCCCAGCATCGCGAGCGTGGCGATCAGGCGGCCCGGAGAGAGCTTCATGGTGAACGGGATGATCGAGAGCGCGATGATCATCGAGAGCAGGCCGCCGCGCGATCCGGTCAGGACCGTGGCCATGAGCCCGAGCGGCACGTAGGCCCGGCCCATCCAGATCAGCAACCGCCGCTTGGTGGTGATGCTGATGAACCACGCCATCGGCATCGCCAGGGCGAGCGTGTTCGCCAGACTGTTGGGGTCCGCCCCGCCGGCGGAGAAACGGTTGAGGGATCCGTGGGACTGGATGTACAGCAGAATCGTGGCCAGCGCCGGGACGAAGGCTCCCAGCGCGAACGCGACCAGCAGGCCCCGCATCCGCTTCACGGTCGGCGCGAGCTCCCAGACCAGCCACACCACGAGGAGCAGCTGGACGAAGGTGTAGAACTTCTGGGGGATGACCGGCATGCGCAGCCACCAGACGGCAAAGCCGGTCCAGGTGACGAACAACACCGCCGCCAGCTGGTACAGACGCCAGCGCCGGATTCGGCCGGACATCAGGACTGCGAACAGAGCCAGCCCCAGCGCAAGGACGCCGGTGGCGCGGGTCACGATATAGAGACCTGGCAGCGAGACCAGCCGCTCCCAGGGCAGCGCGAAGACGAAGATCCAGAGGGCGCCGTAGGCGATTGCACTCATCAGGCGGCCTCGAACAGTTGGAGATAGTGGTCCACCGCGGCGTCGCGGGTGAATGGCGTCAGCGCGTCGGACGGCAGGGCGTACGGAGGACGATCGAGCGCCGCGAGAATGGCGGTGGCGAGGGCCGCCGCATCGCCGACGGGTACCAGGGCGCCCAGCCGACCATCCTGGAGGATTTCGCGCGGGCCGCTGGGGCAATCCGTGGCGACGACGCGGGCGCCCGCGGCCAGGGCCTCGATCAGCACCGTCGGGAGGCCTTCCCAGGCGGACGAGAGCACGAACACCGCCGCGCCGGCCAGATACGCGACGGCGTTGTCCCGGAACCCGGGCAAGGTTACGTCCGCGCTGACCCCGAGCTCGCTGGCCAGCCCCTCGAGCCGGCCCCGCTCCTCGCCCTCCCCCAGGATCAGCAGTCGCGCCGGCCGATTCCGGCGCACGGCGGCAAAGGCCCGAAGGAGGGTCGCGAAATCCTTCTGCGGCGTCAGGCGGCCGACCCCGACGATCACGGGCGGCTGGCCCGGGGCGAACCAGGGGTGATCCGGCGCCTGCCGGGCGGTCGCCAGCATACCTGGCGTGATGACCGGGTTGTAGATCACCCGCACCGCGTCGCGCGGAAGCCCCGCGGTGCGCGCCAGGTCGTCGGCCGCCCCCCGCGACACGGCCACGACCGAGCTGGCCCAGGGGTAAAACGTGCGCAGAAGGTGAGGCCACAGCCAGCCGCCCAGGCGACCCTGCTGCGGAGTGGAGCGGGACATGGTGTTGTGCACCGTTACCACCACCGGGGTGGCGTGGCCCGCCAGTTTCCCGGCCCAGAGCGCCACCAGATTGGCGTGGCCCATCGAGGACACGAGCACCCTCGGCTTGACCCGCCGGAGATAGCCGGTGAGCGGCCCGACGCTCTTGATCACCCGTCCCGCGCCCAGGTCTACCAGCCGCACGCCCGGCGGCATCTGGCTCAGCAGCTCGCCCTGGGCGGCGGCGACGACCAGGTCCACCGGGATGCCCCGGTCGATGATGCCGTGGGCCAGGTTGACGATGACCCGCTCGGCGCCACCGCCGCAGAGGTTGGGGAGAAAGAACGCGACTGGCCCCGCCGCCGACTGAACTCCGGGCGTCACTTGGCGGTCCCCTCGCCCACCGCGGCCAGTACCTCGCCGTCGGCCGACCCCGCGCCCCGGCGACCCGCGCGACGCCGGATGAGGCCTTCGCCCTGGCGGTAGGCCCAGGTCCCATGGCGGCCGAGGAACAGGTCCGGCTTGAGCCACGTGGCCAGGATGGCGGTGAGGATGGCGGCAACCCCGGCGATCACCAGAATGGGAATATGACCCAGATGGGCGGACCGGCCGACGTGGGCCCCGATCTGGGCCCCGAGGCCAATCGCGATGGACAGCATCACCGCCGGCACGTGCGCCGCGAAGAACCTTGACCACTCGAGCCCGGTCACCTTCCGGCTCAGTCGGGCCATGGTGAGCCAGTTGTAGCCCATGGCGAAGGAGACGCACACCGCCACACCCCCCACCCCCCAGTGCGGACCCACGATGGCGCCGCCCACCACAAAGGCGGCGTAGGCCAACTGGAGCCAGGCCCAACTGTAGACCTCGCCGGTGGCCTTGATGCAGGCATCGCTGATCTTGCTGCCCATCCGGAAAAGCAGGCTGATCGAGAACAGCCGGAACGGCAGGACGACCTCCGTCCAGGCCGGGCCCAGGATGATCGGGATGAACTCCGGGGCCACCACCCAGAGGAACGCGCTCAGCGGCAGCGAAACTAGCGCCACCACGGCCAGCCCCCGCTCGTAGGCGTTCACCAGCCGGTGCCGCTCGTTCTGGACCTGGGCCATCACCGGGAACAGCACCCGGTTCACGATCCGCCCGAACGCCGAGGCCGGCATGACCATGAGATTGTAGGCCCGCCCGTAGATGCCCAGCGGCGCCGGTCCGAGCCAACGGCCCACCACCAGGTTGTCGCCCTGCTGCGAGATCAGGGTCCCGATCTGGGCCATCGAGAGCCCGAAGCCGAAGCTCAGCAGGCTCCGACCTGCCCGCATGTCGAAGCTGGGCCGGAGCGGGTGGCGAGTCGCCACGTACATCGCGATCGTGCGGATGGCCTCTTGGGCCAGGTTGGCGATCACCAGCGCCCAGACGCCATAGCCGCGCCAGGCGAAGTACACGCCGACGCAGGCGTAGCCGATGATGTAGCTGCCGGCGTCGAGGATGATATAGAGGCGGAATTTGAGCTCGCGCGTCAGGAGCGACTTGGCAACCGTGTTGAGCCCGTCCATCGGAAACAGGAAGGCCACTGCCCGAAGGATCGGCTCCAGCTCGGGAATCCGGTAGAACTCGGCGATCAGCGACGCGCCGAAAAACACCATCGCGCCGAGCACCAGGCCCAACAGCAGCGAAAGCGTGACGGCGACGCGGACGTGGGTGGGCTGGAGATCCTGCCGCTGTACCAGGGCGGGACCGACCCCGATCTGCGAGACGACCTGCGAGAAGACGATGATCACGTTGGCGGCGCCCATCAGACCGAATTCGGTCGGCGTGAGCAGGCGGCCAAGGATCATGATGGCGAGCAGCTGCACGGCCACCTGGACGCCGGTGCCGGAGAATGTCCACAGCATCCCGCCGAGCGCCCGGCCGGTCAGGCCGGGCGGGACTGAACCGGGGCGCGAGCCCGCCGACGTCGGGTCCGGCTGCGGGGCCTCGGGGGGCTGGTCCGGATCGCCGGTCATCCGGCGGTCCTCGAGCGGGCCGACAGCGGGGCGGCGAGGGACACGGGGGCTATCAGCCTCAACGGGTCGCTCCGGCGACTTCCCCGGCGTGGGGCGCCGTCTCGTAGCCGTAGCGCATCAGGTCGTCGCGGAGGAGGTCGTCCAGCACACGCTGCTGCGCGGCGGTGAGCCCGTCGCGCCAGCGCTGGCTCGCGTTCTTGATCGGCGTGGCGGCCACTTCGCGGTCGAAGGCGGCCGAGACCGGCGCCTCGGCGAACTCGAGCACTCGGCGGAAGGTCTCGGCCGGCTGGTCGCACAGCGTCTCGTACTTGAGCGCCAGGAAACGCGACGGGTCCACCGCCTGACGGGCCGCGTCCATCGCCCGCATCTGAATCCGCCACTCGAGACCCGCCAATGCGACGAACGAGCGGTCGTAGCTCTCCCAGGTCGCCTGGTCCTCGGGTGACAACAGGCCGGCCCGCCAGCCGTGGGGGCCCTGCCACCCGCGCCAGAAGTTCACGTGGAGCAGCGAGCTGGCCACGGCCCGCCCGTCCCGGACCAGATGGATGAACTTGGCGTCCTCGAAGATTTCGTCGAGATAGCCGATCCGGGGCCAGCCGGTGATCTTGAGCAGCAGCCGGTGCCGGCGAGCGGTGAGCATAGCCTCCATGGCCGCGCGGGCCTGCTTCTTCACCCGGACACTGACGTCGGAGCGAAGCAGGTCGCGACAGGGCTCCGAGAAGCCGTAGGTGTGCTTGTCCCAGAAGCGATAGCACTCGCCCGGCTGGATCCGCCGGCCCACCAGCCGCCGCACCAGGGGATTGTCGAGCGCCATCACGGCCCGCCGGTTGTAGGCCGGCTGAGTGGGATAGCGATCGCAGAATCCCGAGAGCCACATCATGTCGGGGTGCTTGGCCAGCACCCGATGGAAAATGGTCGAGCCGCAGCGCCCGGTGCCCACGATGATGATCGGCTTGTGCAGTCTCGTCATGTGTGGCGTCGCCGTCCGAGGAGTGAAGTCCGCCGCAATGTAGCAGGGAACGCCGGCCTCACGGCCAGTGATACCCCAGCTCGCGGCTGGCCGTCCCGGTGATCCGGGCAATGGTCCGGAGATCGCCCTGCCC
>JBBRGH010000067.1:0-11107 GCA_038240915.1 Gemmatimonadales bacterium
GGCCTCCTGGCCGAGGAGGTGGACGCCGGGACCGGCGAACTGCTGGGCAATTTTCCCCAGGCGTTCAGCCACGTCGGGCTGGTGAACGCGGCGTGGGCCATCGCGCAGGCGGAAACGGGCCGGACACCGGCGGTCACGACGGGGGCGGCGCTCGCCTGAGCCGCCGGTGAGGAGCTCTCGGCCCCCGCCGACGCCCCTCGACGCAAGGCCCCCCGTCCCGCATCTTGCAGCATCCCAGCCCCGCACATTCCCGCCCGCTCGCCCCAGGAGCCCCCGTGAGCAGCACGCCGTCGTCGAGGATCTCGACCGCTCTCTCCGGCCAGTACCGCCTCGAGGACGAGATCGGCGCGGGTGGCATGGCCACGGTGTACCTGGCGCAGGACCTCCGGCACGACCGGCGGGTTGCGGTGAAGGTGCTGCGTCCGGAGCTGGCCGCGGTCATCGGCGCCGAGCGGTTACTGGCCGAGATCAAGCTCACGGACAACCTGCAGCACCCGCACATCCTGCCGCTGTTCGACTCGGGCGAGGCCGATTCATTCCTCTATTACGTCATGCCGTTCGTCGAGGGCGAGAGCCTGCGCGACCGGCTCAACCGCGAGAAGCAGCTCCCCGTGGCCGAGGCCATCCGGATCGCCTCGGAGGTGGCCTCGGCGCTGGACTACGCCCATCGCCACGGGGTGGTCCACCGGGACATCAAGCCCGAGAACATCCTGCTGCACGACGGGCGGGCGCTGGTGGCCGACTTCGGCATCGCGCTCGCCGCCAGCAAGGCGAGCGGCACCCGAATGACCGAGACCGGCATGTCGCTCGGCACGCCGCACTACATGAGCCCCGAGCAGGCGATGGGCGAACGGGAGATCACGGCGCGCTCGGACGTGTATGCGCTCGGCTGCGTCCTGTACGAGATGCTCACCGGCGACCCGCCGTTCACCGGGAGCACCGCCCAGGCCATCGTGGCCCGGGTGGTGACCGAGAGTCCGCGGCCGCTCCTGCCGCAGCGCCATACCATTCCGCCGCACGTCGAGGCGGCGGTGCTCACCGCGCTGGAGAAGCTCCCGGCCGACCGATTTGCCTCGGCGGCGCAGTTCGCCGAGGCGCTGGCGAATCCGACCGCCACCCGTCCGACCGCGAGAACGCTGGCGCAGCCCGCCGCCGGCACGGGCGCCCCGCTTCGCTCCCGACTCACGGACCCGGTGGTCCTCGGCCTCGCGGCCGTCGCGGTGGGAGCGCTCGGGCTGGCCGCGATGCAGCTCCGGCGCCCGGTGGAGCGCCCACGGCTCGCCCCGGTGCGGTTCGTGTACGCCGGCCCCGACAGCGCCGAGGTGACGAGCAACTATCCGTGGCCGGCCGCGATCTCGCCCGATGGCGGCACGCTGATTTACTCGGTCCAGCAGCCCGGCGGCGCACCGATGCTGTACTTCCGCCGCATGGATCAGCTCGAGGGCCGCCCGATCCCCGGCACCCTCACGGCCTCGCAGCCGCTGTTCTCGCCCGACGGCGAGTGGGTGGCGTTCGAGCTTGGCCGCAAGGAATGGAAGGTCCGGCTCGACGGGAGCGCGCCCGCGACCATCGCGGACGGCGGCGGCAACAACGGGGCGGATTGGACGACAAAGGACGAGCTCATCGTCGGGTCGACCGACGTGCGGCACGGGCTCTCGCGGGTCAGCGTCGCCGGGGGCGAGCTGGAGGAGTTCACCCACCCCGATTCGGCCAAGGGCGAGCAGGATCACCTCTGGCCGATCGCGACGCCAGACGGCGGCGCCGTGGTCTTCACGCTCTGGACCGGTGCCCTGGGCACGGCGCGGCTGGCGATGGCATCGGTCGAGGGTGGGCCCGTCGTCCCGCTCGGCCTCAAGGGCATCCGGCCGCTCCGGGTGCTCGACGGCACGCTGGTCTACCTGCAGGCGGACGGCGCCGTCATGGCGGTCCCCGTAGACGCCGCCCGGAAACGGCTCACCGGCAAGCCGGTCCCCGTGCTCGACCCGGTGCCGGTCACCGCCGCGCTCAACGGCAACTCGGCCATCTTCGTGTCGAACGGCGGCGCGCTGGTCACGGGGCTCAGTGCGCGGTTGTCAACGCTGACGTGGATCGGTCGGGACGGCGCCTCGCGCCAGATCGGCCGGGAGCGGAGGAACTTCTCCGCGGCGCGCCTGTCACCCGACGGGCGGCGGATCGCGGTCATCCTGAGCGAGGGACAGCGACGGGACGTGTGGATCTACGATCTCGACACGGGCACGCTGTCCCGCCTCACCACGGACGAGAGCGTCACCTCGGCCACCTGGAGCGCGGACGGCGCCCGGGTGATCTACGCGGCGCAGGGGAACGGCGCCCAGGGCGTCTGGGCGCAGTCCATCGGCGGCGCCGCCGCGCCCGAGAAGCTGGCGGAGATATCGGGGCTGGCGTCGCAGGCGGACATCGCGCCCGATGGACGCTCGCTGCTCGTGCAGGTCAGCATCGCGACCGGCTGGAACCTGCAGCGCATCGCGGTCGACTCGACCCATGCGGTCTCCGCATTCGCCCCCACGAAGGCCGACGTGCTGGCGCCGCGCCTGTCGCCCGACGGACGCTGGGCCGCGACGGTCAGCAACGAATCGGGCGCGACGGAGGTCTACGTCCGGTCGTATCCGGACGCGGCCGTGAAAGCCCAGGTGTCGGTGGGCGGCGGCGGCGCGCCGGTCTGGTCGGCCGATGGCACGCATCTGTACTACATCTCGGGCACCGCGATCGTCGAGGCGCGGCTCGCGACGTCGCCGGGCCTGCGGGTGGTGTCGCGGGATACCGCCTTCCGGAACATCCGGAATGGCGTCGGCCCGTTCTACCAGGCTAACTACGACGTCAGCCGCGACGGGTCGCGGGTCGTCATCCCCAACACGGAATCCACGGCGTATCCGCTGGTGATCGCGCTCAACTGGCTGATCGAGTTCCGCCAGCGGATGGCCGCGAGCAGGAAGTAGACGGCCGGGCGCGACCACGAAGCGGTTCGGCTTCGGGGGGTGACTCTCTTTCCTCCCCCTCCTCCCTCCTGCCCGACTAGTACACCCGCAACTCGAGCGTCTGTTGCGGCTGATCATGGCCCCCCTCCTCCTCGCGGCCACTCAGCGCCACCGACAGTTACGCCGGCCCTGCCGAGCCGCCGATCGGGGCGCCCTGGAACCCCTGCCGCGGTGCACTGACCCAGGTCTGCGGCCGTCCGCGCCAGGTGATCAGGGACACCAGCCGCCACCAGCTGTGCAACTGGCGGAGCCCGAAATTCTCGAGCACCGCGACCGCGATCAGGCGCCGAAGGTGCCGCGCCTCCCGATAGCGGCGGAACGACAGCTCCTCGAGCAGCAGGGTGGCGAGCGACAGGCAGAGGCCGTAGGCGAAGGAGACGCCGACGAAGAGCGCGAAGTGCCGCGGGTCGACCAGTCCGATCGCCCAGCCGAAGGGCAGGACCGCGTAGCCCGCGATCTCCACGATCGGCGCGAGATATTCGAACGCCATGAGATAGGGCATCGCGAGGAGGCCGATCCGCCCGAAGCGGGGGTTCGCCAGCATGACCTTATTGTGGTCCAGGGTCTCCCCCAGGCCGCGCTGCCACCGCTCGCGCTGCCCCCGCAGCCCCTCGAGCGTCTCCGGACACTCCGTCCAGCAGACCGGGTCCGGCACGAAGACGATCCGGTACGGCCGCCGGGCGGTCCGCATTCGGCGGTGGATCCGCATCACCAGATCGATGTCCTCTCCGATGGTGTCGTGCCGGAAGCCTCCGACCTCGACCAGCACGTCCTTGCGGAACACGCCGAACGCGCCGGACACGATCATCAGGGCCTTGAGCTCGCCCCAGGCCACCCGCCCGAAGAGAAAGGCACGGAGGTACTCGAGCACCTGGCTGGCGCCGAGGAAGCTCTTCGGCAGGCCCACGCTCGCGACCCGGTCGCCGTCGAGGGCGCACCCGTTCACGATCCGGACGGTGCCGCCGGCGGCGACCGTCTCCGTCGCCTGCGGCAGGATGGCGTTCATCAACGCCGCCATGGCGTCGCCCTCGAGCACGCTGTCGCCGTCGATCACGCAGACGTACGGCGCGGAGGCCAGGTTGATCCCGGCGTTGGCCGCGTCGGCCTTGCGTCCGTTGGCCTTGTCCAGCACCCAGAGCGTCGGGTGCGCCGGACTCCAGTAGATCCCCCGGACCGGCTTGCTCTTGATCCGCTGCCAGTAGACGCGCGGCGCGAGCTGGAGCCCGAACGCCGCGATCAGCCGCTCGAGCGTGTCGTCGGTCGAGCCGTCGTTGATGACGACCACCTCCAGCTTCGGATACCGGAGCGCGAGCAGGGAGCGCACCGACTCGACGATGGATTTGCCTTCGTTGTAGGCCGGCACCAGGATGGAGATGGGTGGCGCGAGGCCGGACTCGCGGATGTCGCTGAAGTCCTCCAGGGCGAGTGCCCGAAGCCGGCGGCGTACCGCCGCGAAGCCCAGCAGCATCTGGACCAGGTAGATCGTGTTGGCGATCACGAAGTACCCGGTGACCAGCAGCGCGAACAGCGCGAGCTCGCTCACGCGGGGTTGCCCGGCAGGGGATTCCGCATGAACAGCGCCTGCGCGGCCATGTCGTGGACGAACGGATTCGCGTGGTCCAGGCCTCGCCGCAGCGCCGCCTCGCCCGCGTCTCCCAGCCCCGCGAGCGCCTCGGCGACGTGATGGCGCACCCAATACGCGCTGTCGCCCATCGACCGCTCGATTCGATGGATGGCCCGGTCTTCGCCCAGGCGTCCGAGCGACCACGCGGCCAGCGCGCGCGAAGGCCAGGCCGCATCGTCCATCGCGGCCAGGCACACGGTGACCGACTCCGGATCCGGGGCGATCGTGCCCAGGGTCCGCACCGCCTCGACCCGGATCTCCGGATTGGGGTGAGCGGCGAGGGCGCGCACGGCGCCGGGATCGGCGGCGAGCCCGAGCCGGCCGGTGACCTGGAGCAGTGCCTTGGTCATGGCCGGCGAGCGGGAGCCCTCGAGGAGGGCGCCGACCTGGCCGGCGCTCCCGGGCCCCATCCGGATCAGCGCCATCACCGCGAGCAGGTTGCCCCAGTCGGCGCTCTCCTCGATCGCCTGCACGACGGCGCCGAACGCCTCCACGGCCCGGAGGTCGGCGAGTGCGCCGATCGCCATGCGCCGCACCGCGAGACTCGGGTCCTGGAGGCGCCCGACGAGCAGGGGAACCATGTCGGCCGCCCCGAGGCGGCCGAGCGTGCGGCACACCTGCGCGCGCCGCATCGGCGACCTTGTCCGAATCCGGCTCAGCTCACGCTCCAGCAGCCCGGCGCGGCGCACCGCGCCGCGCAGGCGGTCGGCGGCGGCTCCGTCGAGCTGCGGGACGGCTCGCACGCACCAGGCGAGCACCGCGGCGCGATCGACGGGCGACAGCCGGGTGAGCCAGTCGAGCTCCTGGGACGACGGATCGCGCGTGACCCAGTGCGTCACCATCCGCTCAATCATCCCCTCTGCCCGTGTGGCCCGGGCCAGCCTACGGCCATGCCACCAGCTCCAGAGCAGGATCGCCGCGGCCAGCGCAGCGGCTACGGCGAGCAGACCCAGCAGCAGGCCCACCTCCCACGGGATCACCATCGCCGCACCAGCCGCAGGCTGTAGGCGTTCTGGTCGGTGCCGTCGGACCGATGCTGGCGGGCATAGGCCAGCTCGAGTCCGAGTCGAGGCGTGATGAAGTGGCGCCAGGAGCCGCCGACGGTCCGGGCGTGAAACTCCCCGATCGCGTCCCGCGAGGGCTGGGTGAAGGACTCCGCACCGCTCGCCGCGAAGATCCGGACCAGATTCACCGCGCCGTAGACGTAGCCGAGCGAGACCGAGCCGGCGTCGTTCCCGACCGCGGACGCCGTGGGGCTGAAGCGAGTGCTGGAGTAACGGTAGCGGCCGGCGAGGAGCCATGGGCCGGCATAGATGTCGAGATCCGGGCCGACCCGGTGCACGTTCGCGTCGAGGAAGTCGAGGTATTCATAGTCGGCGTGGACCACGAGCCACCGCGCGACGGGCCGACTCACACCCAGCCCGTAGGCCTGGCGAGGCAGCACCACCGCTCCGGGCGCGACATAGGCCGAGGCGCGCAGTTCGGCGCGGCCGAGCAGGCGAGCGCCGAGCTCGCCGCCGACGCGCGCCTCGGTGCGATCGAACTTCTGCTGCAGCGTGCCCGCCGTGCGCCACCGAAGGTGATCGCTGGCACGAGCACCGAGCGCGAGCGTGGTGCCGTCGGTCGGCGGCTGTCCGGGAAGCCGCTCGGCGTAGTACTCGAGTCCCGCCTCCCAGCGCGTCGTCTCCCGCGCGGCCCGCGTCACCTTCGCCAGGCGGCCGACCACCTCCGGGTCGCCGGCGCGCGTTCGGCTCAGGTCCTCCAGAATGCTCCGCGCCTCCGCTGGCCGCCCGAGCCAGAACCGCACGTCCGCGAGGGCGATCCTGGTGTCATAGTCGTCGGGCCGCTCATCGAGAAGGCGCACGAGGTCGGACTCGGCCGCCTGCAGGCGACCGGTCCAGCTCTCCAGCTTCGCGATCCAGAAGCGATCCTCGAAGCTCCCCGGGTCGAGTTCGGCCACGGTGCGATAGGCGGCGAGCGCCTCGGGCAGCCGCTGCTCCCGGCGGAGCTGCTCGGCCCGCTGGCGCGCCGAGGTCACACTCGTGTCCGGGGTCTGGGCCGAGGCATCCTGAATCGTTCCGGGCAGGCCGAGCAGCACGACGACGGCAACCAGGACGCCCCCCGCAACGCCGCGACGTTCCCGGACCCTCGAGGGGCGATCCGGGCGCTTGGAATCGGGGAGCTGCGCGATCGGGGGCGGCATCAACCGGCCGGAGAGGTGCAAGCTGGTGGCCCCGGGGAGGGCGAGGCGCTAACTCAAGGGGCCACAGGCGATTCCGGTCTGTCGCACGGGGCTTCCCCGAGTGCCATCACCACAATCTCGCAACGACTGGGGCGTTTTGCCAGCGGCGCGGGCCCACGCTACCGAGTGCCGTCAACCAGGCCCTGCGCATCCTCCTTGCGGCCACTGAGCGCCGCGCGACGACTCGCGCCAGGCTCCCCATAGCATTCGGCGGAACGTGTCCGGACCGTCGCTCCCCTTCCGCAGGCAGAAGGTGCGGATCTCGTCGGCTCCGAGCTCGCGCAGCGACTCCGCCGTGGCTTCGGCGGAAGACCTTCGGAGCTCACCCGTGAAGAAGAACACCTCCCGGCCGGCGAGCAGCGTGGCGGCAAGCGGTATATCGTCGGCGTAGACCACCTCCCTGCTCCGCGGCGTCGGACGTCTCCCCGGCCGCCAGCGGAGATTTCATCGCGTTGCGTGAATTGGGTTACCGGTCCGTTCCGGCACATCCATAACCTGGGAGCCTACTTGCCGAGCCCGAGCCGAGGGTCGCACATTGTGGGTATGCCTCAGACCGCGAACGATTGGACCGTCGAACGGGTCCTCGCGCTTCCGGAGGACGGGAACCGTTACGAGGTGGTGGACGGGGAGCTGCTGGTGACCCCGTCGCCCGCGTTTCACCACCAGGATGCGGTGCTCGCGCTGGCGGCAACCCTCCGGTCCTACGTCCTCGCGAACGGCTTCGGCACCGTCAGCATCGCTCCAGCGGACATCGAGCTGGACGAGAAGACGCTGGTACAACCGGACGTCTTTGCGTTCGAGTGGCCTGGAGGACGTCCGCCCCAGCGGTGGAAGGACGTCCAATCGATTCTCCTGGCCATCGAGGTGCTGTCCCCGTCTACCGCGCGGTACGATCGGCAGCTCAAGCGGAGGCGCTATCAGCGCCAGGGCATCCCTCAATACTGGATCGTGGATCTCGATTCGCGACTGTTCGAGCGCTGGCGGCCCGGAGACGAGCGGCCCGAAATCCTTTACGACACCATTGAGTGGGTGCCTCGCGAGGGCCAGGCCGGCCTGACGATCGACATCAAGGCGTTCTTCAGCGACGTCTTTCAGGCCTGACACCGCTCACCCCCTCGCACCACCGCACCCGCTTGTACCCGCAGAACCGGCACTCCGCCGGGAACTTGGTAAGCGCCGGAGCCTCGGAGCCCATTAGCACCAGCGCGCGGTTCACATCCTCCGCCCCCGCACTCCGCATCTGCTCGGTCACCGCCCCACCGACCTGCACGCCGTCCGCAGCGAACTGGAAGGCGAAGCTGGTCACCGGCCGTCCGCTGATCGCCTCGAGCGCGCCGACATACACGCTCCGCTGTAGCGCGTACCCGTCCGCCTTCTTCTTCAGCGCCTCGGCGTCGCCGCCGCCGGTCTTGACGTCGAGTGCCGCGATCCCGTCGCCGTCGGGGGCGGCTAGATCGATCTTGCCCTGGAGGAAGCCGTCGCTCGACGCCAGATGGAGGAACTCCAGCTCGCGGCGGCGACCGGGAGCGTCGTCGAGCGCGCGGTAGCCTGGGTGGGTGCGCACGGCGCCGATCTCTCTTGATAGCGCCTCGCGGTACTGGCGCCCGGGCTCGGCATCGGGTGCGGGCGACGCCGGGTCCCAGCGGCCGATGGCCGCCTCCAGCAGCTCGTCGAGCTCCGCTTCCTCTCGGATGTGCTCGAGGACGTCGTGGACCACCAGGCCGCGGGCGATGGCGCCGCCCCACTCGGGACCCGAGCGGTTCATCGCGGGCTCGCGCACGCCCGCCACGTACTTGAACCAATGGCGGCGCGCGCAGCGGCCGAAGGCCATCAGCTCGGTGGCCGAGTGGCGGGCGCGGCCGGCCGGCACCCCAATGGGAGCGAGCGACGTGGGGACAGGCTCGGCCACGAATGCCGCCGTCTCGAGAATCGGAGGCTCGACCTCCGTGGGCAGTCGGTGGATGCGCGCCGTGAAGGCATTGCCGGCAGCGTCGGTGTAGGACAGTGTGTCGCCAGCCGCCGTGCCGAGGCCGAGGGCCGCGCTGAGCGTCGCGGCGGCGGTGGTCTCCTTGACCTTGGTGCCGTCGCTGAAGCCGGAGAGGATCAGCCGGTCACGCGCACGGGTGGCCGCCACGTACCACAACCGCTTAGCCTCGGCGGTCGCCTCGTCGGTCTCCTGCTGCTTGAGTGCGGTCCAGGCGGGATCCTGCTCCTTCTCGTCCGGATCCTTGAGCGCCAGAGACTCACGGCCGACCAGGATCGGCTCGTTGCCCACGCCCCGCGGCTCGCGCGCGAGGTCGGCCCAGAAGACGATCGGCCACTGGAGGCCCTTGGCGCTGTGGACGGACGTAATGGTGACCACGTCCTCGTGCTGGCCATAGAGACGCTCGTCGGCCTCGGGCTCCTCGCGCTTCCGGGACTCGCGCGCGGCGCGGAGGAAGTCGCCGACGTTGCCGTCCCGGAACTCGCGGGCCAGGCGGAGGAACTTGCGGACGTTGGCGAGCGGCTGGCGGCCGGGCTGGCCAAGGGCGACCAGGTGAGCGGTGTAGCCCGACTGCTCGAGCAGGCTGGTCAGGAGCTCGTGGATCGGGACGCGGTCGCGAAGGCGGGCGTGGTCGTCGATGAGTGCCACGGCGAAGTCGAGTAGCGCCTGCTCCCCGACCTGCGCCTGGCGGATCCGGCTCCAGACGGGGCGGGCGGTCTGGCGGACGATGTCGAGCAGCGTCTCGTCGCGCACGCCCACGAACGGGGAGCGGAGGAAGCCGAGCAGGGCGCGGTCGTCGCGGGGATCGCGCAGGGTCTCGAGGGCGAGCAGCAGGTCGAGGATTTCGCGGCGCTCGTAGAAGCCTTCCGCCAGGAGGGCGTAGGTGTGGATGTCCGCCGCGCGGAGGGCGGATTCGTAGATCTCGAGCGAGCCCCAGCCGGTGAGGAGGATGGCCATGTCTTTGCGCCTGGCTCCAGCGTCGAGGAGCTCGCGCATGCGGCGGGCGATGGCGGCGGCTTCGACGGCGCGGCACTGGTCGATCGCAGTTTTGCCGGCGCCGGTGAGTGTGATGAGCTCGACCGCAACGTCATCCCGAGCGGAGCGAGGGACCTCGCTGGTCCGAGTTCGAGCCATTCCTGAAGGAGGTCCCTCGCTTCGCTCGGGATGACGGCGCATCGCCTTTAGCGGCTGGTGCTTCACCTCGTAGTGCGCCCACTCCCCCTCCGCGATCGGTCGATCGAGCACCTTCCCCACCGACGCATCAACGAACCCGACGATCGCCGGCACCGAGCGGAAGTTCTCCTCAAGCGTGATCACCCGGCCGAGCCCGCGGGTCTCGAACGCCTCCTGCACGCCGCTCCACACCGTGACGTCGGCGCGGCGGAAGCGGTAGATGCTCTGCTTGGGGTCGCCGACCAGCATGAGCCGCGTGCCGTCGGGCCGGCGCTCCTCGGGAGCGCCGAGCAGGAAGGCGATGTCGCGCTGCGCGGGATCCACGTCCTGGAACTCGTCCACGATGAGTGCCCGGATCCGGCGCTGCAGCGTGCGGCGAACCTGTTCCCGGTCCTGGAGCAGGTCGCGGGTCCAGGTGATCATGCTGTCGAAGTCCATCGCCCCGGCGGCGGTCAGGCGGCTGCTGAGCTCCCGCTGCGCGATCACGGCGAAGTCCACCAGCGACCGCGCCGCCGGCTCAAGCTCGTCCCTGCGCTCGGCGAACTTCCGGAGCCGCTCCGCGTCGCCCACCAGTTGCTTGGTCCACTCCTTCACCTTCTTGACCTCGTACATCGCGAAGAGGTCGTCGAGCCCTTCCACGGTCCGCCCCTCGAGCGCGCCGAGCAGCGACTCGTGCACCGCCTCGAGGGCGAGAGCGGCGGCCTCACCTTCCTCGAGGACGCGGGCGCCCGGATTCCGGCCGGCACGGAGGGCGAACTCGCGGAGAATGGCGGCGCAGAAGGCGTGGATGGTACCGATCCGGGCACCGTCGATCTCGTACGCCTCGTCGCGCCGGCCGGCCGCACGCAGCTGCTTACGCAGCTGGCGCTTGAGGTCGGCGGCCGCCGCGTTGGTGTAGGTGATCGCGGCGATGTCGCGGAGCTCGAGCCGCTCGGCGATCCGCTCGCCTTCGATAGGGACGCCAAGCAGGTAGAGGATCCGGCCGACGACAGTGCTGGTCTTGCCGGTGCCCGCGCCGGCGGCCACGAGAACGTGGTCGGCGGTCGAGCGGACCGCGGCGAGCTGGGAGGGAGTGGGGCTGTCCATCACCA
>JBBRGH010000068.1:0-11011 GCA_038240915.1 Gemmatimonadales bacterium
GCCGCCACCAGCAGGCCGAGCACGGCGCTCGACGCCGCGGCCAGCGCGAGCGCCCCGACGGCGGCCGCAAAGCCCACCGGCGAGAGCGGGATGAGCAGCGGGGCACAGGCCAGGACGATGCCCCCCTGGATCAGTCCCACGATCGCGGCGGCAAGGGTTCGTCCGGCCAGCACCGCCGGCACGCCGGCCGGGCTCGCCAGCATTAGCCGGAGCATGCCGAACTCGCGATCGTAGACGGTGGCGATGGCGGTGAGCATGGCGCCGAAGAGGGCCGCCATCACCACGATGCCGGGGAAGACGAAGGCCTGATACGACAAGCCGCCCTCGAGCCGTGCGATCGTGTTGTACCCCGTCCCCACCAGCAGCAGCCAGAGGAAGGGCCGGGCCAGGCCACCCAGGAGGCGGCTGGTTTGGCGGGTGGTCCGGGTGAGATCACGCGCCACGATCCCGGTGATCGCGCTCCACCCGCTCATGGCCCCACCTCGCGGGTGTGGGCGAAATAGGCGTCCTCGAGCGTGGCGGGCCGGAGCGCCAGCCGCTCGATGCCCGGCGCGCTGGTGGCGAGCTCGAGGACCGGCTCGCGCTGGCCGTTGAGTCCGACCCGAAACCCCCGCTCGGTCCGGAGCACGGTGGCCGCGGCGCCGAGGCCGCGGATGGCACGGGTCAGCCGCTCGGCCCCCGGCCCTTCGATGTCCGCCACCTCGAGCCCCACCGCCGCGCGCAGCGTCGCCGGCGTGCCGTCGGCCACCACGCGGCCCCGGCTCAGCAGGACCACCCGGTCGGCCGGCTCCGCCTCGGCCAGATAGTGAGTCGAGAACAGCACGGTGACGCCACGCTCGCGCCGCTCGGCCGCGAGCGTGGTCCAGATCAGCTCCCGGTGCTCCGGATCGAGGCCGACCGTGGGCTCGTCGAGGATCAGGAGATCGGGCTCATGCAGGGTGGCGCGCGCGATGTCGGCCAGCCGGCGCCAGCCGCCGGAGAGCTGGCGAGCGGGCTGCCCCGCGCGGGGGCCGAGGCCGGCCCGCTCGATCGCCGACCGGACCGCGGCGCGGAGCCCGCGCCCGCTCAGTCCCGCCAGGCGGCCGGCGAAGCGCAGGTTCTCCTCGACGGTCAGGAGGCCGTCGATGCTAGTCTCCTGAAACACGAGCCCCATCCGCCGCCGGACCGCCCGGCGCTCGCGCACTACGTCGTGACCGAAGATCGTGGCGCCGCCCCGGCTGGGGCCGAGCAGGGTGGCCAGCAGCAGCATGGCCGTCGTCTTCCCCGCGCCGTTCGGCCCCAGCAGGCCGACCAGCGCTCCGGCCGGCACCTCAAGGCTCAATGCGTCGAGGGCCCGGACGCCGTCGTAGTCGCGCCCGAGCCCCGTGGTGACGATGGCCGGCGGCGGGCTCAACGGGGCTCGACGGCGAAGTCGCGGTAGAGGTAGTCGCCGGCGTGCTCGTGCAGCGCCTCGTCGATCAGATGGCGGTAGGGGCTGAGGGTGCAGACCGGATCGGCGTTGGCCGCGTCCCCGGTGAGCGCAAGCGCCTGGCAGCGGCAGCCGCCGAAATCCACCGCTTTCCGGGGACAGCTCCGGCACGGCTCCTTCATCCAGTCGTCGCCGCGGTAGGCCTGGAACGCCGACGACTCGTGCCAGATCCAGTGGATCGAGTGGTCCTGCACGCTGGGCAGCGCGAGTGAGGGGATGGCGTAGGCCCCGTGGCAGGGCAGCGCCTTGCCGTCGGGCGAGACCACGATGTAGTACCGGCCCCAGCCGCCGTAGCAGGCCTTGGGCAGCTCTTCGAAGTAGTCGGGCAGCACGAAGGTGATCTGCATCCGGCCCTTGTAGCGCTGGATCCGGTCCAGGGCGATCTCCCGCGCAGCCAGCACCTGCTCGCGGCGCGGCATCAGGGACGCGCGGTTCCGGAGGCCCCAGCCGTAGTACTGGGTGTTGGCCAGCTCCAGGCGATCGGCGCCCCACTCGGCGGCGAGGTCGATGATCTCGGCGATCCGGTCGAGGTTGGCCCGGTGGAGCACCACGTTGATCGAGAAGGCGAAGCCCAGCTCCTTCACCAGGGCCACCGCCGCCTGCTTCTGCCTGACCGAGCTCACCCCGGCGATCCGCTCGGCCGTCTCGGCGTCGGCGTCCTGCACCGAGACCTGGATGTGCTCGAGCCCCGCGGTCCGGAGCGCCTCGGCCCGCTTCCGGGTGAGACCCAGTCCCGACGTCACCAGAGTGGTATAGAGGCCGAGGCTCCGGGCGTGGGTGGCCAGGTCCTCGAGGTCCTTCCGGATGAGCGGCTCGCCGCCGGAGAGCCCGAGCTGGAGCACGCCCAGCTCGCGGGCCTGGGTGAAGACCCGCTTCCAGTCCTCGGTGCCGATCTCCTGCTCGGCCCGGAGCAGGTCGAGCGGGTTGGAGCAATAGGGGCAGTGGAGCGGGCAGCGGTGGGTCAGCTCCGCCAACAGGGTCGTCGGACGCTCGGACGTCATTGGATCAGCTCTCTCTCCGCCAGGCGGGACAGGTAGTCGCTCACGTCGGCAGTGACATCGGTCTGGTAGCGCTCGCCGAGCAGGGCGGCGATCTGCGCCACGGTGCGGGTCCCATCCACCAGCTCGAGAATCTCCCGGCCGGTGTCGTTCAGCAGCACCGCGCCTTCGGGGTAGAGCAGCACCGGCCGCTGGCGGGCAGGATCGTAGTCCAGCCGGGCCAGCCGCCAGAGCTTGGGGATCGAGTCGAGCGGGAGCGGCACGCTCAGTCCTCGCGGTAGGCGTTGTGGATGGTGTCGATCATCGCCCACAGCATCTCCAGCTTGAAGGCGAGGGCCTCGAAGACCCTCTGCTGCCGTTCGGGCGTCGTGGCCCAGGTCCGGACGATCCGGAGGCCGTGGGTGACGTCGCGCGGCGCCTGCACCAGCCGACTCTTGAAGTAGTCGAGCCCTTCGGGCGGAATCCACGGGTAGTGCCGGGGAAACGCCTCGATCCGCTGCTGGTGAATCCGGGGGGCGAACAGCTCGGTGAGCGACGAGGCGCACGCTTCCTGCCACGGGTGGTTCCGGCAGAACGTGACGTACGACTCGCAGATCAGCCGCACCGCCGGCAGTACGTGGCGCTCGTCCTCCATCTCCTCCCGAGGCACGCCGAGGGCGATGCCGAGCCGGATCCAGAGCTCGATCCCGCCGCCGCCCGGCGCCGTGCCGTCGTGGTCGATGATCCGGCCGACCCACTCGCGGCGCACCTCGGGATCGGGGCAGTTGGACAGGATGGCGGCATCCTTCCGGGGGACGACCCGCTGATAGGCCAGCCGGTTGGCCACCCAGCCCTGGAACTGTCGTCGGCTCAGCCTGCCCTCGTACATCAGCTGGTGAAACGGATGCTGGACGTAATACGACCCGTGGAACGCGCGGAGCGCCTCCTCCAGTTCGGCCGGGGCGAGCGCCCGGTCGAGGGCCGGGACCGGCGGTCGGGGCGGCGTGGCCAGCTGCGAGGCGGCGAACGTGGTCGTCATGGCGAGGCTCAGAGGATGAATCGCATGCCGTCGGTGCCGATCTGCAGCCCGGCCTGCTCGACCTGCAGCCGCTCCGGCGCGTTCTCGACCAGCATCGGGTTGGTGTTGTTGATATGAGTGTACACCCGGTGGCGGCTGGGCAGGCGGCCGAGCCGCAACAGGCTTCCGTCGGCGCCCGAGATGGGCAGGTGATCCATCTGCCGGGCCGTGCGCTCGCCGATCCCGAGCCCGATCAGCTCATCGTCGGTCCAGAAGGTCCCGTCGAACAGGACCAGGTCGGCCCGCGCCAGTCGCGCCAGGAGCCCGTCGTCGAGGTCGCCGCAGCCGGGGACGAAGGCGCACGAACCGCCGGTCACCTCATCCTCCAGCGTCAGGCCCACCGTGTGGCCGGGGTGTTCCTCCCGGGCGAACCGGGGCGGGCCGGCCGGGACCGGAAAGCAGGTGACCCGGAGCCCGCTCGCGGTCCCGTCGCGATAGCAGAGACCGAGCGGCCGGTCGGGGACCAGCTCGTGCAGCGCGACGTCGGCGAAGGCCCGGGTGACGGGGAGCAGCCGCGAGTCGTCCTCGATGACCTGCCGGACCGCATCAGTGGCGGCGACCTGCAGGGACCGCGCCTCCCGCAGGAGCACGATTCCCAGCGTGTGGTCCAGCTCTGCGTCGGTCAAGATGATGCCCTCGACCGGGGCATGCCGCGGACCGGCCGGGGGGGCGATGTCGAGCCGGCCGAGCTGGGCGTGGACATCGGGCGAGGCGTTGAGCAGAAACCAGCGGACGCCATCGGCGCTGACCGCGGCAGAGGACTGGCTCCGTGGGACCGCCCGGCGCGGGTCCGCGCGCGCGATCCGGCAGGGAGGACACCAGCAGTTCCACTGGGGAAAGCCACCGCCGGCGGCAGTGCCGAGCAGGACGACGTGCACGAAGGAAATCGAGGGGATGGCAAAAGAACGAGGGGCCCGCTTGCGCGAGCCCCTCGGTTCAATCTTTCGCCTTACAGGGTCGCGACGTACGCGGTGACTTCCATCGTGACGGCGACGATCTCGGCCTCGGGCTTGGTCCACTTCATGTCTTGGTCCTCCCAGGGTTGGTTGAACCGGGCCGCTTCGGCCCGAATGACGATTGGGTGTTTGCACCCAGTCGGATCGTTGGTAGACCCGACCACGCCCGCTCAAATGCAGATGACGTGCCGCAATGGCGCTCGGTGCGACCAAAGCAGGAAACGTCTGAAGTTCAATAACTTACACCGTTCGGGCTGGCTGGAATCGCCGGCTGGGATGGGTGGGGGATCTCACCCGATTGGGTGATTTCACCCAGTGGTGAGTTGCCCATAATCCGTTTCGCCGGTTCCGCTGGCCGCGCTGATCAGCCTTCGCCCGGCCCAAGGGGGGCCGGTTCTCAGGCGGCTATTGGATCCCGTGCTTCTTGAGCCGGTACCTCAGAGTGTCCCGGCTGATCCCCAGCCGCTGGGCGGCCCGGGTCTGATTCCCGTCGCACTCCCGAAGCGCCTGCTCGATCAGGGTACGTTCCCACTGATCGAGCGGCATGCCCACCGGTGGGAAGCCGGGGTATTCGACGGCCGTACCGACCGCTCCCGCCCCCGCCGTGCGGGCCCCCGTCGCGGCGGCCTCCGCGGCGGCCTGGGGCCAGCCTGCAGACTGAGAGGCGGCCGCCGGCGCCGCCGCCCCCGACATGGGTCCGCCCGACGCGGCGGTCGCCGACGCCCCCGATGGGGTGCCGAGCGCCAGGTGCTCCACGTCCAGCGTGCTGCCCCGGCTCCAGAGCACCGCCCGCTCGATCACGTGACTCAACTCCCGCACGTTGCCCGGCCAGGGATACTCCAGCAGCAGGGCGCGGGCACGGCCGTCGATCTGGCGCACCGCCTTGTTGTACTTGGCATTGAAGCGCTCGAGGTAGTGCTGGGCCAGGAGCAGGATGTCGGGCCCCCGATCGCGCAGCGGCGGCAGGTGGAGAATGATGACGGCCAGCCGGAAGTAGAGATCGCGGCGGAAGGTCTCGCGCTGGGCATCGCGCTCGAGGTCGCGATTGGTGGCGGCCAGGATCCGGACGTCGATCCGTCGGTCCCGGATGCCGCCGACCCGGCGGACGGTCCGATCTTCCACCGCCTTGAGGAGCTTGCCCTGGAGTGACAGCTCCACGTCGCCCACCTCGTCGAGGAACAAGAACCCGCCGTCGGCGGCCTCGAACAGCCCCATTCGCGATTCCTTGGCGTCGGTGAACGCGCCCCGCTCGTGCCCGAACAGCTCCGCCTCCATCAGCGTGGCCGGGAGGGCGGTGCAGTTAACCTCGATGAACGGCTTGCCGGCCCGCGGACTCGAGCTGTGGATGGTGCGCGCCACCAGCCCTTTCCCGGTGCCGGTCTCCCCGATGATGAGGACCGGGGGCGTTTCGTCGAGCGTGGCGATCTGGCGGGCCTGGTCGAGCACCTCGCGGATGGACGGTGACTCCCCGATCACCCCGGCGAGTGGGGTCTCGCGGGCGGCATCCCGGCGGCGGTAGTAGGACAGCTCCTGCCGCAGCTGCGAGTGCTCCCGGGCGCGGTCGGCCAGGAGCTTCAGCTCCTCCAGGTCCACCGGCTTCTTGAGGTAGTCGAAGGCGCCGAGCTTCACGGCCTCGACCGCGCCCTCGATGGTCCCGTGCGCGGTCATGATGATCACGGGAATGGCGGGGTCGAAGTCCCGGATCCGGCGCAGGAGCGTGATCCCGTCCATGCCGGGCAGCCGGACGTCGGTGAAGACCACGTCCGGCCGCATGGTCTCGAGCAGCCGGAGGGCCTGTTCCGCGTCGCTCGCCACCTCGGCCTCGTAGCCCGACTCGGCGAGAAAGGCCTTGATGGCCCGGGCGAGCGTGCGCTCGTCGTCGACGATGAGGACGGTCGAGCCGGTCACGCGGGCCGCTCGACCGGCAGGCGAAGACGCACGGTGGTCCCGTCGCCCGGGCGGCTGGCGATCTCGAGCCGGCCGCCGTTCTGCTCCACGTACCGCTTGGCGATGGCCAGGCCGAGGCCGGTGCCCTCCTGCCGGGTAGTGAAGAACGGCTCGCACACCGAGGGCAGGACCTGGTCGGGTATGCCGCCGCCGGTGTCGCTCACCTCGAGCACCACGTTGGCGGGGCCGTCGCCGTTGGCCACCGCGGCGCTGATCCGGAGCCGGCCGCCGTTCGGCATGGCGTCGAGCGCATTGGAGACGATCTCCAGGATGGCCTGCTCGAGCTGCATGGGATCCACCCGGACCGGCGGCAGGCTCGCGGGCACGGCCATCTCGAGGTCCACCCGCTGCTCGCGTATCGGGGTAGCAACGGCCGGCAGCAGCTCGTCGATCAGCCGCGGCAGGCTTTCGGAGACGGGGCGGAACGGAGCCGGCCGGCTGAAGCTTAGCAGGTGGCTGATCCGCCGGTCGAGTCGGTCCACTTCCTCGATGATGGCATCGAGGTGCTCGGTGGCGGCGGGCGACGCCGGATGCAGGCGCACCAGCTGCGCGGCCGCGCGCAGGCTCGCCAACGGATTCCGGAGGCCGTGCGCCACCGCCGCCGACATTTCGCCGATCGAGGCCAGCTTTTCCGCCTGCACCAGCTGCGCCCGGGAGGTCCGGAGCTGCGCCGTCATGGCTGCGAGCGCCCGGGCCAGGTCGCCGATCTCGTCGCGCGAGGTGGCCTCGATCGGATAGTCCAGGTCGCCGCCGCCGACCACCGCCATCGCCTCGGTGAGCTGGCGGATCGGGCGGGCCAGACTCTGCGAGATCGCCCAGCTCGCCGCCAGCCCGAGCGCGAGCGCCACCGCGATGATGGCCACCAGCGTCCGGCCCTCGGCCGCGAGGATCTCCTCCAGCCGCCCGAAGGCGCCCTTCACGCTCGACTCCCGCGCCCGGCGATAGATCTCGCGGTTCATCTGGGTGAGCGCGGGCTGGAGCCGGCCCCGGAGCTCCCGCTCCGCCAGATGGTAAGCCTCCTCCCGGTGGCCGGCGTCCTCGAGCGCGAAGATGCTGTCCGAGGTGGTGACGATCTGCCGCTGGATGCCTGCCACCCCGTCGGCGAGGGTGGACTCCTCAGGGCTGAGCTCGGCCCGCCAGCGGTCCTGCCAGTAGCGCACCACCTGGCCGGTGAGCTGGAACTCCCGGCGCGCCGTCGGGTCCAGGCCGCTCAGGTCGCGCCAGATCAGCTCGGTCTGGTCGAACATGGCCGTCTCGACCTCGGCGTACGTCCGGGTGCGCGCCATGCTCTCGCCCAGCGCGGTCAGCGCGCGGCGCTCAAGCGCGTTGCTGCGAATGGCCTCCGCGCCGACCAGCAGGGCGGGGAGGACCATGAGGGAGAAGCCGAAGAGCAGTTTGCGCTGGAAGGTCACGAGGGAAACATACGCGGGAACGACGCGGGGCGGACCCGGAGCGCGGTCCTGCCGCCCGGGGGGCTGGGCCTAGTGGGCCGCGGCGCCGCCGCGCCCCCGGCCGGTCCGGAAGAGGAGGAGTAGCGGCAGCGCCGCCAGGAAGGACAGGCCCATGATCAGGAACACCTTTTCGAAGGCCACCATCGAGGCCTGCTGCCGCACGGTGGCTTCGAGCAGGGCGTGGGCCTGCCGGCTGGCGGCCTCGAGCGAGCCCGCCGTCGCCCGGAGGTGGGCCGTGGCCTGGTCGAGCCACGAGGCGGCCGCGGGGCTCGCGGCCGAGAGGTGCGGCAGCAGCGCCTCCCGGCCCTGCTCGGTGAAGCGGGTAAGGAGGGTGGCGGTCAGGGCGATCCCGAAGCTACCCCCCAGATGCCGGGAGAGGTTGAAGAGCCCGGTTCCCTGGGCCAGCTGCTCGGGCCGGAGGTCGGCCACCGCCGCGCCGGTGAGCGGCACGAAAATGAAGCCGAGGCCGACGCGGTGCTGATGAGCTCGCCGCCGCCGATGCCCTGGACCACACGCCAGAACACCAGCCCCTCGAGCGAGCGGGCCGCGCCGCAGAAGACCGAGGCGGCGGTGAAGAGCAGGATCGAACCGGTGTAGTAGTTCCGGCGGCCGAACCGTCCGGAGAGCCAGCTGGTCAGCGGCAGCACGATCACATTGGCCACGATGTACCCGGTGCTGACCCAGGCGACCTCTTCGAGCGTGGCGCCGAGATTCCCCATCATGTGGGGGATCGCCACGTTGACGATGCTGGTGTCGACCAGCTCGAGCATGCTCGCCAGGGTGACCGCGAAGGCGATCAGGTAGCGGGTGCGGTAGACCTCGTCCCGCGCGAGCGCCGCCGGGCGCGCGGGCAGCGCCATCGTGGCCACGCGACCCCGGTCAGTCGGTGGTGATGGTCACGTCGACCGACATGCCCGGCCGAAGCGGATGCGCCGGGTCGGTACCGCCGTCTACCGCGATCCGGACTGGGACCCGCTGTACCACCTTGGTGAAATTGCCGGTGGCGTTGTCGGGCGGAAGCAGCGCGAAGCGGGCGCCGGTGGCCGGGCTCAGGCTTTCCACCTTTCCGCTGAAGGAAAGGCCGGGGTAGGCGTCCACGTCGAAGTCGACCGGGTCCCCCACCCGCACCTTGGCGAGCTGGGTCTCCTTGAGGTTGGCGGTGACCCAGACGTTGGTGTCGGGCACGATGGACATCAGGTTCTGGCCGATCTGCACCAGCGCGCCGGGCTCGGCGCTCCGCTTGGCCACAATCCCGTCGTCGGGAGCGAACAGCGTGGCATAGCTCAGCTGCAGCCGGGCGGTCTCGACCGTCGCCTGAGCCGAGGCGAGCCGGGCGTCGGCCCCGCGAAGCGCCGCCCCCGAGGCGGAGATCTGGCTGCCGGCGGCCGCGGCCCGGCGGCGGGCGGCCTCGAGGTTGGCGGCGGCGGCGTCCCGGGCCGACTGGGCCGCGTCGAGTTGCTGGGCGGAGACCACCTTGGTGGCAGCCAGGGTCCGGTAGCGCTCGTAGTCGGCCTGGGTCTGGCGCGCGGTGGCCTGGGCGGCGGTGACGTCCGCGTCGGCGGAGGCGGCTTCGGCCCGGGTGGCCTGCAGCTGGGCCACGGCCTGGCCGGCGCCCTGGCGGGAGCCGACCAGCGCCTCGGCGTTCCGGAGATCGGCCTCGGCCTGCTGCAGCCGGGCGATGAGATCGCGCCGGTCGAGCACGACGAGCGTGTCGCCCGCCTTGACGTGCTGGTTCTCCTCGACCGCCACCCGGTCAATGAACCCGGCAATCCGCGGGGCGATGGCGGTGATGTGGCCATCCACCTGGGCGTTGTCGCTGCTGACGTGGTGGCGGCCGTAGAGCCAGCGGCGAACGCCCCAGCTGACGAGCGCGATCACCAGGATCGCGCCGATGATCAGGGGCAGGCGGCGGGTCCAGCTCCGGGACTGGGGCTGGGCGGCGGCGGGCAGGTCCATCGCGATGTCGGTCGTCATACGGGGTCTCGTCGCGCCGGAGCGCGGGTTAGTGCATCTGATCGATGACGCCCAGGGCGCGGTAGGCACCGACGCGGGCGGTTCCGAAGTTCACGTGCGCCTGGATCAGGGCGTCGCGCGCGGCGATCACCGAGCTCTGGGCGTTGGTGGTCTCCACGGTCCCGGCCACGCCGGCCTGAAAGCGCTGCTGGGCCTGGCTCAGCTCCAGCTCCGCCAATCGGAGCCGGTCCTCGGCGATGGTGACCTGCTGTTGCGACGAGGCCAGGTCGAGCACCGACTGGCGGGCCTCGGTCTCCACCCGGTTGACCAGGTCGCGCTCGCGGATCTCCTGGATGTCGACCCGGAGATTCTCCTCCTTGACCCGGTTCTGCCGGCGGAAGCCGTCGAGGATGGGCACGCTCAGCTGGAGCTGGACGTTGTAGCTGCCGGCCAGGTCGCCCGCCTGGCGGCCCGACTCCTGGTAGGCGCCGCTGAGGCCGAGGCTGGGCAGATACTCGGCGCGGGTGGCGCCGAGGGTCCGCCGGGCGGCCCGGGTCCGCGCCTGCTCGGCGGCGAGCTCCGCCCGGTGCGCGCGGGCATAGCCAGCGGCCGCGTCGGGGTCGAGCGGAATGTCGAGCGGCCCCGGGCCCAGCGAGTCGGCCAGCTCGAGCGCGGTGCCGGAGGGCAGATCGAGACTGCGCACCAGGTCGAGTCGGGAGCGGTCGGCGGCGTTCCGGGCCACCTCGAGCTGGCTTCGCACGGAGGCAAAGCTGACTTCGCTCCGGGTGGCGTCGATGGCGGGACTGACGCCGGCATCCACCAACTGCCGGGCCTGCCCCAGCAGCTCCGCCGCGATCGTGCTGTCGGCTTGGCGGGCCCGAACGGTTTCCCGCGCGCTCAAGGCGCGGAGGTAGGCCAGGCCCGCGGTGGCGCCGGCGATCTCGCCGGCCGCGCGGGCATCGAGCCCGGCCGCCACGGCGGTGTCGCGGGCCGCGCGGAGCCGCCCGATCACCGACGCGTCGAACAGGGTCTGCGAGGCGCGGAGCTGCAGCCGGTAGATGTCGAACGGATCGGTCACGCCGGAGGCGATGGGGATCCCGAACTCATCGAGATTGAGCGTCTGCCGGGTGAGCGACGCGCCGCCGCTGATGGTGGGCAGCAGGTCGGCCCGGCGCTGCCCC
>JBBRGH010000069.1:0-10996 GCA_038240915.1 Gemmatimonadales bacterium
CAGATCGAGCAGCGCCACCGAATCCGGAACGCCGGACACGGCCACCAGGGCGCGGCCGGCCTGAAGGGGGAGGGTGGTGAGGTGATGGCGGAACTCGGTGAACAGCGCGGTCATCGGTCGAGCACCTCGCGCACCTTGCGCGACAGGTCGCCCACCACGAACGGTTTTTGCAGGAAGGGCGAGCCCGGCCGCATTAGCCCGCGGCGGACGATGTCGTCGTCGGTGTATCCCGACATGAAGAGCATCCGGAGTCCAGGACGCTCGACCGCCAGCCGCTCGGCCAGCTGGCGGCCGTTGAGGAGCGGCATCACCACGTCGCTCAACACCAGGTCCACACCACCGTCCCGCCGGGCGAGCAGCTCCAGCGCCTCGACGCCGTTCTCGGCCTCGAGCACGGCGTACCCCTGAGCGGCCAGCGCCCGGGCGGCCATCCGCCGCACCGCCGACTCGTCCTCCACGATCAGGATGGTCTCCGCCCCGCGGGGGGACTGCAAGGCCTCCACCGGCGGCAGCTCGGCCACGGCGCCGGCGAGCTCGGGCAGATAGATCTCGAAGGCGGTGCCGTGCCCCGGTTCGCTGGATACCCAGATGTAGCCGCCACTCTGCTTGACGATGCCGTAGACGGTCGCCAAACCGAGTCCGCTGCCCCGGCCGGTGGGCTTGGTGGTGAAGAACGGCTCGAAGATGCGGACCTGGGTCGCCTCGTCCATGCCGTGGCCGGTATCGCTCACCGTCAGCCGGGCATACCGGCCGGTCGGCATCCGCACCCCCGGCCAGGGGGCGCGGTAGCCCTCCCCGACCTCCACCGTCTCCGTGGTCAGCGTGAGGGTGCCCTCCCCGGCCATCGCATCCCGGGCATTGAGGACCAGGTTCACCAGCACCTGCTCCAGCTGCATCTGGTCGGCGCTGATGGGCACGACCGTGCGGCGCTGCTCGAGCGCGATCCGCACCCCGTTCCCGAGCAGCCGGGTGAGGGTGGGCAGGACCTGGCGGACCAGGGCGTCGAGCTCGACCCGGGTCGGCAGCAGCAGCTGCTGGCGGCTGTAGGCGAGCAATTGCCGGGTGATGCCGGCCGCCCGATCGGCGGCGCGCTGAATCTCGGCGACGTCGGCCGCGCGCGGGTCGTCGGCCGGCAAGGCGCTGTGAAGGAACCCGCTGAAGCCGGTGATGACGGTCATCATGTTGTTGACCTCGTGCGCCACGCCGCCCGCCACCCGGGCGATCGCTTCCATCCGCTCCCCCTGGGCGGCCAGCTCCGCCGCGCGGAGCCGCTCGGTCACCTCGCTCACCATGCAGCCGACCCATTCGGTCCGGCCGTCGGCCCCGGGCACCGGGTAGTAGCTAACCAGGAGGGTGCGCGGACGGTCGGACCGGTCCCCCGGCGGCACCACCAGCTCACGGTCCAGCAGCGGGGTCCCGGTGCGGAAGACCGCTTCGAACAAGGGCACGACCTGGCCCGCGCCGTCGCCGAGCACCTGGGCGACGGTGCGGCCCAAGTGGCTCTCGACCGGGCGGGCGTTGAGTACGGCGAGTGCGTCGTTGACGCGAACGAACCGGAGGTCGCGATCGACGAAGGCGAGACCGATGGACGTCCCCCGGAACACGGTGTCGAGCAACGCCAGGGTGGCGGCCTTGGCCTGGAGCGCGTCCTCGGTGTCCCGATAGAGCCGGGCGTTGTCCACCGCAATGGCCGCCCGGCGGGCGAGGTCCTCGCCCAGCAGCTGCTCGGCCGGCCCGTAGCGCCGACCGGACTCGGCCATCACGAAGGTGATCGCCCCCAGGGTCCGGCCGCGGGCGGCGAGCGGCACGATCAGCAGCGAGCGGAGACCGAAGTGCCGCAGCTCCTCCAGATGGCTCGGGTCCCGCGCGAACCGGAGGAGGAGCTGATCCGGGATCTCCGGCATCAGCAGGGTGCGCGCGGTGCGGATGACCTCCGGCACGGGGTCGTCGTCGTGCTCGCGGTACTTGTGGCTCATCGTCCAGACCGCGTCCACCTTGGCCGGATCGGTGTGGGCGATCGCCACCCGGCGGAGCCGGCCGTCGCTCGCGATCACATCCACCGCGCACCAGTCCGCCAACCGGGGCACCGCCAGCCGGGCCGCCGCGGCCAACGTGGCCCGGAAATCCAGCGAGGACGCCAGGACCTCGCTCACCTCAGCGAGAAAGGCGACCTCCTCGCGCGCGGCATCGGCGGCGCGCCGGGCCGCGCCGACCCAGGCGATGAGCCCGCTGATCAGCAGCCCCGAGACACCGTAGGCGAGCAACCACATCGTATCGGATCCGGCAGCCGCGCCCAGCGGCGAGGACACGAACGCGAACCGCCCGAGCAGCGTGCCGCCGACGACCGCGGCCAGGGTGAGCAGGCCCGGCCCGAACCCGCCGAAGTACGCGGCCGCGCCGACGGCGACGATGAGGAACGGATCGAAGAACGGCCCGACCTGGCGGTGAAGCGCGCCATGGGCCAGCAGCGCCACGACCGCCACCGCCAAGCCGAGGCCGTAGCGGCTCCCCGGACCGGGACGCTTCGCATGAGGCGCAGGCGAGGTCACCTGGCGCAGGCGGTCCGCGAGCGCCGCTGAACGCGGACGGCGACGCCGCGGCCGGGTCCGGCCGAGATGGAAGGGAACGTGCTGATGGACACCGGAGCACCTGCCACGGGGGCGACCTCAAAGGTGTACCGCGGTCGGCCGCGGCGCAACGCACCCGGGCTCAGGCATCGAGGGGTAGCCGCGCTCGCGTGGATCTCACCGGTTCAATACGCAAACCCCGCCCTGAGGTAGAACGCGGTCCGGCCGTCGCCCCGCGCCAGCGCGAGCGTCATGGTGTTGGCCGGCTCCAGGAATGCGAACCAGAGTCCGCCCCCGATGCCGGTATGCCACACGTCCGACGTCTCCCCCTCGAGAAATACCCGCCCGACGTCAGCTAGGGCGAACACGCCGTAGTCGCCCGGCAACACCACGAAGAACCGGCCCAGGCGAGCCCGCAGCTCGGCATTGCCGTAGGCGGAGGCGTCCCCGGCGTACCGATCCTCGCGCAGGCCGCGCACCGTGCTCGCGCCACCGACAAAGGCGGACTCGAAGAACGGGAAGCCGCCCCACACGCGCTTGCCGCCCGCCCGCAGCGCCACCGTCGGCCCAAATGTCGTGGGCGGCGTGAGGTAGGCGGCCACCTCGCCGTGGATTTCGCCGAAAGTCTCCTGCACGTCCCACACGGCGGGATACAGGCTTCCCGCCGCCGTCAGGTGCAGGCCGCGCCGGGCCGCTCGGCCGTCCCGGCCGTCCCACTCCACCGCGGCGGTGGCGCCCACCATCCCGAAGGTGCCCGCCCCGAGCAGCGATGGCGCCTGGGAGATGAAACGCCCGGGCTCGAGCTCAGTGTCGACGTACTTGAGCGTGGGGCCGACCGCGACCGACCCGCGCGCGCCCACGGGAAAGACCACACTCGGCTGGATGAGGTACTGCTGCTGGGGCACGCGATAGAAGAAATCGGAATCGATGCGCGGCGTTTCGTTGCCGAAGCCGAAGAACCGCACGACCTCGATGCCCGAGGCGCGCAGCAGCAGGTTGGTCCGCACGCTGGAATTGACCCGGCGGAAATCGCCGGTAAACTCGGCCCGGAACCGCTCGGCGCCGGTGGCGTAGCCCACCCGAAGACCCATCCGGGAGCGGTACGGCTGCTTACTGAAACCATAGTAGTACCTCACCATCCCGCCGCCGAAGAAGAACCCGACTTCGGGCCCCGAGCTGATCCACGGCCGGAAGCGCCAGAACCCGCCCCAGTCCCTGGGTGGATACGGCGTCGAGTCGCTCAGGCGCCACTCGTCGTAGGGCCGCGCGTCGAGCGGGACGTGACGGCTCCCGCCGACGGTGTTGGTGCCCTTGGCGTCGTAGAAGCGGGCGCGGCCGGCGGTCGAGGAGTCCACCACCCGGTCGTTCCCGCCGGCCCCGATGATCCGCAACACCGGCGCGCCTCCGGCCGAGCCGCTGATCCGGACCAGGTCGTCGCCGCCATGGAGGTACAAGCGAACTTCCTTGGTGTCCTTCCGGTCGAAGCGCCGGTGAAAGATCGGCGCGGCGGCGGAATCACCGGCCGCACGAACGCTGAGCTCCAGCACCCGGCCGTCCGTCCGCACCGCGTCGACCAGGTCCGGCTCGTCACTGCCCGTGACCTCGACCTCGGCGGCCAGGAGCCGGTAGAAGTCGCCAGCCGCCGAGGGCAGCGCGTCCCGCCGGCGCTTGAGCGCGTTCGTCAGCCAGGCGGCGTTCTCGGCCCGGAACTCGGGGGGCAGCCGCTGCACCGCGTCGTCGATCACACCATCGGTAATGGCGCCCTGGAGCGCGGCAGCGGTGGAATCCCAGACCGGCCGTTCGAGCCCCGTCAACAGGCGGCGGTCCACCACCCGGGCGTTCCAGGTGAGTCCGACGATGCTGGGGTACGTCGCCGAGAACTCCACCAGCTGCGGTGCGGTGAGCCGGGCGAGGCTGAGGAGCAGCCCGTCGAACCGGGCGAACGCCTGGTCGCGGTCTCGCGGAATCGGTGTCCAGGGAGCGTCGTGGCCGTCCTCGAGACGGGCCCAGCGCCATTGGTCCTGGTGGCGATCCCAGTCGCCGAGCAGGAGATCCACCAGTCGCGCCGTTAGATAGGCCCGGCTGTCCGCCCGTTCGTCCTGGTGTCGCTCCAGCCGCGCGAAGAGCTCGTCGGTGCTCACGATCTTGCTCGCGCCGGCGAATCCCGGACCCTTGTCGGTCTGCCGCTCCTCGATGGTGCCGAGCAGGCCGCCGAATTCGGCCCGGAACTCGCCCAGCGCCGGCGAGTCGGGCAGCACCACCAGGCGTGGTTCCGAGTGCAGCACCCCGGCGGCGGTCAGGATCGGACTCACCACCAGCGGCCCGGCCGGATGCCCCGCGCTGATCTGATCCTGAAAGATCCGCTGCGCCAGCGTGCGGCGCAGCGGCTCGGGGAGCAGCGGCGACGGATCCTTGTCCACCGAGCGGAACTGATACTCCCGCCCGTCGCCGCCCGCGAAGCGAAGCGATCGGGTCTGCTTGCCGCCGCCGCGCGCGGTGGGGCGAAGGCCGCCGGCAAAGCGTTCGAGGTCCAGCCGGTCCACCCGGATCGGCGTGGCCCAGAGGCTCCGGTAGTGGCGGCCGAAGAGAAGGGTGTGGAGGCCGCCCGCGCGGTAGCGGGCACCGGGCGTGATCACCACCGTCTCCCTGGCGCCGGCCGCCGAATCGGCGGGCTGCTGCGCCGAGACGGGTGCGACTGCCGCGAGGGCAGCCGTCAGCATCAGGGCGGATCGGATCCGGCTCAGCCGGTCCATACGGTCTCCTCTGCCGCGGCGGACGCGGGCGGCGTCACGGCCCTGGCCTGGGCGGTCGCCGGATCGCCCACCGGCAGGGCGTGCACCTGGTGATAGCTGCCGTCGGCGGTGAGCACCCAGGCCGACGGGTCGTCCAGCTCGCGCTCGAGGATACCATCGAGCCGGGCCCGGCAGTCGGGATCGAGCACCGGCGTCAGCACCTCGACCCGCCGGCGGAGATTGCGGGAGCGCCAGTCGGCTGACCCGATCAGATATTCGTCCTCCCCGCCATTGTGGAAGTGGACGATTCGCGCATGCTCCAGGAAGCGGCCCACCAGGCCGCGGACCCGGATCCGCTCCGACAGGCCGGGCACGCCCGGCTTGAGCGTGCAGAGCCCGCGCACCACCAGATCGATTTCGACCCCGTCGTGCGAGGCCTGGTACAGGGCCCGGATCACCTCGGGATCGTCCAACCCATTGAGCTTGGCGCGGACCCGGGCCGGGCGTCTTGATCGGGCGTGCTCCGATTCCCGGGCGATTCGCTCCAGCAGGCCCGGCAGCAGGTGCTGGGGCGCCACCAGCAGCCGGTGGAGCGCGGCCCCCGGCGCGCGGGAGGAACCGGTGAGCTGGTTGAACAGGTCGGTCAGGTCGTCGCCCAGTGCCGGGTCGGCGGAGAGCAGTCCCAGATCGGTGTAGAGCCGAGCCGTGCCGGCGTTGTAGTTGCCCGTCCCGACGTGGACGTAGCGACGGATTTCGCCGTCCTCGCGCCGTACCACCAGAGCCACCTTCGCGTGATTCTTGAGCCCGACCAGCCCATAGACCACCTGCGCCCCCGCCCGCTCCAGCTGCTTGACCCAGCCGATGTTGCGCGCCTCGTCGTAGCTCGCCTTGAGCTCGACGAACACGGCCACCTCCTTCCCCGCTTCCGCCGCGCGGATGAGGGCCGATACGACCGGCGAGCTCTCTCCGGCCCGATACAGGGTCATTTTGAGGGCGACGACCGCGGGATCCTCGGCGGCCTCCTGCAGCAACCGGAGGACCGTCGCGCCGAAATCGTCGTACGGATGGTGCAGCAGCAGATCGCCCCGGCGCAGCCGGGCCCAGAGCGATCCCTCGCCGGCCAGCGGATCGCGGCCGGCGAAGGGCGGAAACAGGCCGCCGGGCACCGGCAGCGTTGCCAGCCGGCGGAGGTCGCCGGGCGCCATGAGGCCGCCGGTCTGGTGGACGATCAACTCGCCCACCGGCGTGTCGTGGCCGGTTTCGAATCGCAGCTCCTGGATCAGCAGGGAGCGCAGCACCTCGGACACCCCCTGCTGCAGCTCCAGCCGGACCACCGGATTGACGGTCCGCTGGTCGAGCTCCTCCTCGATCGCCTGCAGCAGGTCTCCGGCGCCGGCCTCTTCCAGCTCCAGGTCTCCGGCACGGGTGACCCGGAACAAGGCCACCTCCTCCACCCGGCGGCCGGGATAGAGGGCACCAAGGTTGGCGGTGACGACCTGCTCGATCGGGATCAGATCGCCGCCGCCTGGCAGCTCGACGAACCGGGGCAGCACGGACGGCAGGCGCATGTAGGCGAAGTGGATCGGGCCGGTGGCCTCGCCCTGCAGCGCCACCGCCAGCGACAGCGTCAGCGACGGGATGAGGGGGAACGGGTGCCCCGGACTCATGGTGATCGCGCGCGGGGTCAGGAGGGGAAAGAACTCGCTCCGGAAGCGGGCGCGCAGCGTGTCGCGCTCGGATTCGGCGAGGCCGGCCCAGTCGCGGAGACGGGAGCCCTGGGCCGCCAGCGCGGCCAGACAGCGCTCGATGCAGGCGCGTTGGCGCTGCAGGATCGCCTCCGCCCGCTGGGCCGGCACCCCCACGGCGTCGCCCCTGTAGAGCTCATCGAGGTTGGCGCTCACGATCGCGAGGTAGCGCAACCGCTCGAGCAGCGGCGTCCGCTCGTCTTCCGCCGGCGCCAGCACCCGGACGTTGAACTCGAGCTGGCTGGCGGCCGGGTCGAGCAGATCGCCGGGTACCAGGTCCGGCGAAGCGTCGGGCAGAGGCGCCACCGCCCCGTTGCCGGCCAGCTCGGGGAAGAGCCGTGAGCGGGCCGCGACCGCGAAGGCGGCCAGGGTCTCCTGATCCCGGAGGCTGCCGTCCCGAACCGAGCGGGCCAGCTCGGCTACCGGAATCCAGCTCACGGCCCGAGCGTCCGCCCGCGTCCCGCCGCGGCGGAGCCGGCGGGCCACCCAGACTTCCAGGCTGGGCCGCTCCAGGGTCGGTGGGGACCGGCCCAGCAGGCTCACCTCGGCCACCCGCGAACCGAACCACTCCGCCAAGGCATGACGCACCGCCTGTTCGCCGGATCCGGCCGTCACCGGCAACCGTTGCTCTTCCCCCGCCCCGGCCAGCGCCACCGAGCCGCCGTCGAGCGCCAGGACCGCGACTGCCCGGCCGGAGTCGAGGTTGCGGATGATCCGCTCCTGGCCCATCTGACCGAGCAGTGTCCCGGCCCGCGTCAGCTTGGTCTGCAGGATCGGCCGGAGGCCCTCGCGCTGCTCCAGCGCCTGGGCCAGCTCCTCGAGTCTTGGCCGCCCGCGCGCCACCCGGCGGACCTTGAGCTCCTGGAACTCGCGCGCCAAGCCACCGCTCCGGACGGTCACCCGGTCGTAGAGAAAGGCGAACCATCCGGGCAGCCGCCAGCGGCGCGAGGCCGTCCGGACGACGCGATCCAGCTCGAGCTCGAAGCGGGGCTCGAGCCGCGCCGGATCCACCGCGCCGCGAAGTCGGCTCCCGGGCTCGCTGTCGGCCGCGAGGATGGCGGCGAGGTCGATCGCGGAGACGGCTGCCTCGAACACCTGACTCGGTCCGGCGCCGGCCACCCCGGGCTCCGCCAGGCCCACGGTCAGGGTGCGCCGGTCGTCCGCGCCGTAGCGCACGCGACAGGCGATGTTCCGGCCGGCGAGCGCGTGGTCGGGGGTGTCGAGGTAGACGTCGCGCACCAGCTCGCGCTTCAGTGCCCGGACCGCGAGGCCTAGCGGCAGCGATGCCCTCGCGAGGGCGGCCAGGCGCTCGACGGTGGGGACATCGCAGCGGAACTCGGCCGCGCGCGCGTCGTTCATTCCCCCACCGCCGCGCGTCGCGCCCGGAGCCGCGCCTCCGCGTCCCGCCGCGCCCGCTCGAAGCCGGCTACGAAGCGGGGCGAGTGCCGCACCTTGTCGAACAGCCCGGACTCCAGCTGCCAGCGGTGCAGCATCGGTGAATGGGCGACCGAGCGTTCCAGCCAGTGGACCGACTGGTCCACATCGCCGCGCCAGGCGTAGTAGGCCGCCAGGTCGGCGTACTGATGGAGGAACTGGTAGCGCTCCTCGTCCAGCTCGCGTGCCAGCGAATCGGCCAGCGCCGACGCTTCGGCGACGCGGCCGAGCTGGTGGAGGCACATCGCCCGGACGGCCACCCAGGGCCCGGGATCGCGCTCAGCGCAGCGCGTGGCCCGACCGGAGAGCAGTTGGGCGTAGGACTCGAGGATGGCGGACACCGGATCCTCCACGCCGCCAGGACCCCGGGTGCGGACCTCGCGCAGGGCCACATCGTACTTCCGGGTGCCGATGGCCAGCGCCACCACCGCGTGACGGAGCCCGGGCGCCACCGGATCGAGGGCCAGCGCACGACGCGCCTGCGCCAGCGCCGAGTCGGCGGCGCCGGCCCGGAACAGCACCCAGGCGTACGCCATCGCGACGTCGGCGGCATTGGGCATCAACTGCCGGGCCCGGAGCACGTCCGCCCGCACGGAGTCGTCGGGGGAGAAGGCGATCGACCGTGCGTCCGCGCGCGCCTGCCACGCTTCCGCCGCCCCGGAGTCGTGCGCCACGGCCTGCCCCGCCAGCCGGAGCGCCTGGGCCAGCTCGGAATAGGGATCGGCCTCGCTCCGGTAGCCGTACACCACACCATAGGTGTGGGCGGAGGAGAGGCCGGCCAGCGCCTGGGCGTACCCGGGATCGACGCCGATCGCCTGCTGAAAGGCGGTGGCGGCCAGTCGCAGTCCTTCCGGCGTTCGCCGCTCCAGCCAATAGACGCCTTTGAGGTAGGCGTCGTACGCCGGCATCTGCCGGGTGCGCACCGGGGCGGCCGGCAGGGGGGAGCGAGCTTCGGTGGCGAGCAGGACGCCGATCACCTGCCGGGCGATGACGTCCTGCAGCTGCAGCAGCTGGCCGGCGCCCAGGGTGTAGGTCTGGCGCCAGACCACCACGCCCCGGTGTGTGTCCATCAGCTCCACCCGGGCCTGGACCTGCCCGCCGGCCCGGCGAAGCGATCCCTCCAGCACGTGCCGGACCCCCAGGGTGTCGGCCACCTGCCGCGCCGTGAGGTGGCGATCCTTAAGCGCCACCGTGGACGCGGGGGAGATGACCTTGATCCCGCGCACCTGGGCCAGTCGGCCGATGATCTCCTCACTCAGCCCTTCGCTCAGATATTCGTCCTCCACGCTCGCGCCGCCGGTCTCGAGTGGCAGCACCGCCACCGACGCACCGGCCACCCGGAGCGAGTCGCCCCGCCGGCCGGGCCAGAGCCGGGTCGCGAACAGCGCCACCAGTACTACCGCGGTAGCCACCAACAGGGCGCTGCCCCACAGGGAGCCGGACGCACCGGCCGCGGGAGACGGCGCCCGCTCCCCCGGCGGCAGCCACGAGCCCGGCATCGGAGTCGTGCCGCTCAGCCGGGCGGGTTCGCCCATGGCCGCGCGGAGGTCCGAGGCCATGTCGCCCGCCGAGGGATAGCGGTCCTCGGGTCGTTTCGCCAGCGCCCGCGTCACGATGGCCGCGACGGCGTCCGGCACCTCCGGCCGAACCGTCTGCACCGGGTCCGGCTCGCCCCCGGCCTGCTTGGCCAGCACCTCGCGCAGACTGGCGCCGCCGAACGCCATCCGCCCGGTGAGCATCTCGTACAGCACGCAGCCCAGGCTGTAGACATCGCTCCGCGGGTCACCGCCACTCGCGCCCTGGGCCTGCTCCGGACTCATGTAGGCCGCCGTGCCGATCGGCAGACCCTTGGCCGTGAGCGAGTTGCCGCTGGCGAGGCCGATCGCCCGGGCGATGCCGAAGTCGGCCACCACCGCGTGCCCGTTGGAGAGCAGGATGGTCTCGGGCTTGATGTCGCGGTGGATGATGCCGCGGTGATGGGCGTAGTCGAGCGCTTCGGCGACCTCCCGGGCGAGCAGCAGTGCCTCGCCGACGGGGAGGTGCCGGCCCAGCAGCCGCTCCCGAAGGCTGTCGCCATCCACGAACGGCATCACCGAATAGAGCAGGCCGGCGGCTTCGCCCGAGTCGATCAGCGAGAGGATGTTGGGATGCTGCAGTTGGGCGGTGATCCGGATTTCCCGCAGAAAGCGCTCGCCGGCAATGGCGGTCATCACGCTCGGGCTCACCACCTTGATGGCCACCTCGCGGCCGAGTTTGCGGTCCCGGGCCTGAAACACCGTCGCCATCCCGCCCGCCCCCGCCTCCCGCTCCACCGTGTAGCGATCGCGGAGCGCATGCTTCAGGACCGCCAGCAGTTCGCTCATCGGGTCGGGTCGGCCAGCTCCACCCCGGTGACGAGCGCCGACGCCCCCGACCGGAGGCTCTGCGCCAGCGCGTCGGGCGGCACGCTCTTCTTGAGGCGCACCCGGTAGTGCAGTACCTCGCCGCCCGGGCCCGGCTGCGCGCGGACGAACTCCCA
>JBBRGH010000070.1:0-10943 GCA_038240915.1 Gemmatimonadales bacterium
TCAGCTCGCGGACCACCTCGAGCCGCTTGAACCGCTGGTGATGCTTGAGCAGGAACAGCGTCTCGTCCACCACGGCGTTGATCGCGAGCGGGCGCTTCTCCGTCGCCTTGGGCCGGCTGAAGTCCAGCAGGCCGTCCGCGATCCGCGAGCAGCGAGCCACCTCGCGGTCGATGATCTCGAGATACTCCGTGACCTGCCCCGCGGTGGCCGGGCCCCCGGGCAGCTCGCCCTCGATGGCCGCGACGCAGGCGCTGATGGTGGCCAGCGGATTGTTGATCTCGTGCATGACGCCCGCGGCCAGCTGGCCGATCGCCGCCAGCTTCTCGCTCTGGAGGATCTGTCCCTGGACCCGGTGCCACTCGGTCACGTCCTCGCCCACCGTGATGACGTGGGTGATCGCGTCGCCGTCGAGCCGCATCGGGATCCGGCTCAGGCGGAAGAACCGGGGCTCGCCGGCCAGGGTCACCTCCTGCTCGCTCTGCTGGATCTCCCCGGTCTGGAATACCCGGTCGAACTCGGCGCGCAGCTGGGCGGCGGGCAGCCGGGTGAGGACCTCGAACACCGGCCGGCCCACCACGTCGTCCCGGCGGAGTCCCTGGGTGCCGGTCTCCCGCTTGCGGTTCCAGCTCTGGATCCGGTAGTCGCGATCCACCACGTAAAGGCCGAGCGGCAGGCTGTCCACGATCAGGCTGGTGAAGCGACGGTGCTCCTCGATCTCGCGCGACTGGGCCGCCACCTCGCCGGCCAGGTCGGCCGAGAGCTCGACGGCGGCCAGATAGGGCGCCAGAATGTCGGCCACGATCGCCAGCACCGCGACGTCGGCCTCGCCCCCGCCGGCGGGGGCCTCCAGCACGCCGAGCCGCGCCCCTTCGTGCTCCAGGGGAAAGCGGCGCCAGTCCGGCCGGGAGGGCAGCGCGTCGAGTGAGGCGATCCCGCCCGGCGGATCCGGCGCCTGCGGTGCCGCGACCGCCCGGAACGCCGTCGAGGTGAGCTCCCGCACCCATAGGGTCACCGCCGGCACCGGGAGGCCGCGCCGGAGCGTCTCCGCCACCGCGGCCAGCGTGGCGTCGGTACCGAGGCCCTCGTTCAGGAGCTGGGCGACCGACCCCACCAGTGCCAGGTCAGCGCGACTCACGCGCGGCTCCCCGGGGCGAGGCCGTGGCGGCGACGCTCAGGATCCGCCACTTGTCGTCGATCCGGCGGAGGACCAGGTGCTCGATCCATTCGCCCTCCGTCACCGAGCCCGCCACCGGCAGCCGGCGGCGGGTGGTGAGCCAGACCGCGGCCAGCTCGCCGTCCTGCCGGTAGTCGGACCGCAGCACGCGCACGTCGAACCGATCCATGCCGAGCCCCTCGACCCGCCGGGCCATCACCCCGAGCGCCAGGTCGATCGGCACCGCCTGGTGGCCGCTTGCCGAGGCGGGCAGCATCGGCCCCGAATACATCGCATCGGCCCAGAACAGGGCCCGGGCGCCGCTCCAGTCACGCTCGGAGAGAGTGCGGGCATAGCGGGTGATGAGCGACTGGACCGCCTCCTCGTCGCGGCGGCTGCCGGTCGGAGTGTGGTCCTCGATGTGACAGCCCACGACGAGCAGCAAACCGAGGCAGAGCGCCATCCGGCGGAGAGGCAGCATCGGCAGTCCTGATGAAGTGCTGAAAGCCTACACCCGGCCGCTGCCAGTGTAAACGCCAAGCGCCGGTGCGGCGGCGGTTTAGGGCCGGAGGAGAAAGCGGACCTCATGCCGCGCGTGCGCCTCGAACCGGGCCCGTCCACCGGCCAGCGGCACGTCGTCCACCTCGGTGGTCTCAACCGCCACCCCGGGCAGATCCACCGTGACCACGAGCCGCGGACCGAACAAGTGCGCCGTCCGGACCACGATCACTCCCGGCCGGCGCCGGAGCTCGAGGTCCAGCAGGCTCCGGCCGATGCGGAGCCGGCGGAGGGCATAGCCCGGCCAGCCCGCCGGGAGAATCGGCGCCAACCCGAGCGCCGCGTCGGGGGCATCCGGCTCGAGGCCCCAGAGCGACGCGACGGCCTCGAGCAGTGCCGGCGCCGCCCCGGTCCCCGGCAGCCCGCCGGGCGAGCGCCGGAGCGCCGCCGCCGCGGCCTCGACCACCGCATGGGCCTCGACGGTGCTGGGGCCGCCGGCCGCGGCGCTCCGGGCGCGCAGGTCCGCCAGTGCCCGTCCCGCCGAGGCCCCGTCCACCAGCGGCTCGAGCGCATCGAGCGTCCGGCCCTGCACCACCAGTCCGTCGGCCGGGTGGCGGGCGACAAATGCCAACGCGAGCGCGAACGCCTCCCGGAACCGGCGCAACGGCTCCGCCTCGCCCGTCCACGCCAGTACCCGCTCGGCGAGGTCGAGAAAGGCGAGCGTCGCGGCCGGTTCCGGCGGAGAGGCCAGTCCGCCGAGCGGGTGGTATGCCGGGATGCCGCCATCCGGATGCTGCGTCTGCGCCAGGAACTTGAGCAGCTCACGGGCGGGATCGCGGTTGCCGGCGATGAGCTGCGCCGCCGCGGCGCCGCAGGCCTGGGTGCCGAAGCACCAGGCGTCGTCGCTCGCGCCCCGGGGACAGGACGCCAGCACAGCCCGGCCCACGCCCGGCACCCCCACCAGCGCCTCGTCGCCCCGCTGACGCGACCAGGCGAAGCCGCGCGCCAGCATGGCGTCGGGGGCTTCGAAGGCGGTGCCGTAGCGGTCCAGCTGCGCCGCCTTCCGGCCCCGCGCCTCGGCCAGCGCGGCCACGCCTTTGTCGAGCACCCGCACGGCCCGCTCGAGCTCTTCCCCGTCGGTCCCGGCGGCCGCCACGATCCGGATCGGGGTCACGCCGGCACAGCCGACGCGCACCACCGGGGCGGCCGCTCCACCCTCGGCCGCGAGCGTCCCGCCGGCCACCGCGAAGCGGACGGCCGGTCCGCCGGCCGCGGTGACCGCCAGACTGCGCCCGTCGGCTGCCAGGGTGAACTCGAGATCGCCGTAGGCGCCGGCCGGATAGGGCCACGCGCGCCGGAGCTCCACATCCCACTCCGCGGTGATCGACACCCCGGCCGGTCCTCCGATTTCCCACACCACGGCCGGAACGTCCGGCGCCGCGAGCCACCGCTCCCGCAGCCGGTGGTCGCCGACCGCGAGGCCGCTCGCGAGCTCATCGGCGGCCAGGTACGACGGGGCGCAGGCGATGGCGTCCCGGACCCGGGCGTCATGCATGATTCGGAACGGCGGCGCCCAGACTTCGCGCCGCCCTGACCCGGCGCCGGCGCGAACCAGGAGGCGGCGCCCCGCGTGAGTCCACCCGGCGGCCGGCGCGAGATCCAGCGCCGGCGCGGTCGAGTTGGGCCAGGGGTCTTCCGGTGCGACCAGGAGGGTGCGGTCGGCGACCGAGCCGGCCGCCCGCCGTCCCGGCGCGGGCCAGTGGGTCACCGGGGCCACGCGCTCCCGCTGGGGCACCGCCTCGCCGATGAGCGCATTGGCCAGGATCAGCTCGGCCTCGCGCCGGCGGGCCGACCCGTCGGCCGGGAGGAGAGCGGGATGGAAGCCGAGGCAGAGCACACCGCCCCCGCCGACCGCATGTTCCCAGGCGAGGATGCAGTCGGAGTCGAGTTCCAGACCCCGCCGCGCCACGGCGACGACGGCGGCGGCCTCGGGCCGGCCGCCGGTATGGCCGCGCAGCGCGGGGGGGCCGGGCTCCGTGGCCGGTGCGACGATGGCACCGCCGCGAAGCCCGGCGAACAGGGGATGGGCGCCGAACCCGGCAAGCCCGAAGTCTCGCGGCGGGGGATCGGGAAACGGAATGACGGTCGGGAGACCGATTTCAAGGCCGAGCGCGGCGCCGAGGCCGGCTGCCTCCCCGGTGGCCAGGAGCCGGCCACCGGCTTCGAGCCAGGGTCGGAGCCGGCCGTCGGGTTCGGCGGCGCCGCGAACCCAGACCACATCGCATTGGTGCAGGGGCACGTCGGCCAGCACGTGATACCGGCGCACCCCGTGGCTCGGCAGGGTTCCGAGCCAGCGCTCGGCCTCGTCCAGCTCCTGGTCGGCGGCGGCCCCGCCCCCGGGGGAGGCGACCAGCGCCAGTCGTCGCATGGTCGCGGCGCCTTTCCCGGCCGGTCCGCCCTACGAGAGCGTCCGGAGCTGCTGAAGGATCTCTGCGTTCTCCCGGCGGGTGCCGGGCGTGGGCTCCAGGAAGGTCCAGCGAACGATCCCGTTCCGGTCGATCAGCACATAGGCCCGGTTGGAAAAGAACCGGTCTTCGAGCAAGGTGCCGTAGAGACGGCTCACCGCGCGCTTGAAGTCGCTCAGCAGGTCGACCTCGAGCTTCTCCTTCCGCTTGAACTCCTTGAGCGTCGGCACCGAGTCCACGCTGATCGGCAGCACCACGGTGTCGGCGCTCTGGAACTGGTCGTAATCCTCGGAGAAGGCGCACATCTCCGTGGTACACGTCGTGGTGAACGCCAGCGGAAAGAACGCCAGCAGCACGTTCTTGCCGCGGAGCGTGGAGAGCGTCACGTCGGCACCGGCGGTGGACTCGAGCGTGAAGTCCGGCGCGGGGGAGCCCACTGCGGGCAGCGAGGCCATGGAGCTCAGGCCCCCTTGGCGCGGTCGTACCGTCGGGCGATGTCGTTCCAGTTGACGACGTTCCACCAGGCGGTCAGGTAGTCGGGGCGCCGGTTCTGGTACTTGAGATAGTAGGCATGCTCCCAGACGTCGCAGCCCAGGATCGGGCGCTTGCCGCTCATCAGCGGCGTATCCTGGTTGGCGGTGCTTTCGATGGTGAGTCCGCCGCTCCGGTCGGCCACCAGCCAGCCCCAGCCGCTGCCGAACCGGCCGACGCAGGCCTTCTGGAACTGCTCCTTGAACTGTGACAGGCCGCCGAACGCCTTGCCGATCGCGTCCGCCAGCGGTCCGGCGGGTTCCTTGGCCCCGCCCGGGACCATCATCTCCCAGAACATCGTGTGGTTGACGTGGCCGCCCCCGTTGTTGCGGACGGGCGCGCGGATCGCCTCGGGCAGGGCATCGACGTTGGCGATCAGCTCCTCGACCGTCTTCTTCTGCAGGTCGGGATGGGACTCGAGCGCCGCGTTCAGGTTGGTGACGTAGGCCGCGTGATGCTTGTCGTGATGGATCCGCATCGTCTGCTCGTCGATGTGCGGCTCCAGGGCGGTGTAATCGTAGGGCAACGGGGGCAGGGTGAACGCCATGACTGGCTCCTCAGGCAGGGACTGCGTACATCCGAAGGACGCTCTCGACTCAAGCGGGCAATATGACGGGGCTCGGGAGGGCGGTCAACGCGCCTTGCCCCGCGCGCGGACCGCTCCACATTTCGGGTGTGCCCGCCACCACCTCGCCGCTCCGCCCGGTCCAGCCGCTGCTACTGCTGGACCGCTTCGCCCCGCTGCAGGACGAGCTGATCACCCTGCTCCGCCGGCTCGAGCCCGCCGACTGGCAGCGGCCTACGGTCTGCGCCCTCTGGTCGGTGCGCGACATCGTCGCCCACCTGCTCGACGACGATCTCCGCCGGCTCTCATTCCATCGCGACGGCCAGCCGCCGCCGGCGGCCGCGATCGACAGCTACGCCGCCCTGGTGGCGTCCATCAACCGGATGAACAACGAGTGGGTGGCGGTCGCGCGGCGGATGAGCCCGCGGCTGCTGGTCGAGCTGCTGGAGGTGACCGGCCCGATGGTGGTGGACCTGTTCCGCTCGATCAATCCGGACGCGCCGGCCCACTGGCCCGTAGCCTGGGCGGGGGAGGACGCGTCGGCCCACTGGTTCGACGTCGGCCGGGACTACACCGAGCGGTGGCTGCACCAACAGCAGATCCGCGACGCGGTGGGGGCTGCGTCCCTGGCGGGACGGGAGTGGCTGCACCCGGTGCTGGCCCTGTTCGTCCGAGCCCTGCCCGTGCCGTATCGCGCGGTGAAACGGCCGGAGGGAACGGCGGTGGCGCTGGCCGTCGAGGGCCCGGCCGGGGGTGATTGGACGCTGCGCCGCGAAGCCGGCACCTGGCGGCTCTTTGAGGGTCGCCCGCCGGCGCCCGATGCCACCGTCACCCTGTCCGACGACACCGCCTGGCGGCTCTTCTCCAAGGGTCTGACGGGCGCCGCCGCGCGCGACCGGGTGCGGATCGCGGGCGATCAGGCGCTGGGCGACGTCGCACTCGGCGCGCTGGCGGTGATGGCCTGAGGCCAGGGTCGCCCGCACAGCGCGACCAGTCCGGCCACCGCAAGCGCGGTATAGACGACCTCCCCCCGGAGACCCGCGCCCACCGCGAGCAGGGCGCCCCAGCCGAAGGCCACCAGCGGGATGGCCTGCGCTGCCTGCGCGAAGCGTCCGGCCCGGAGCGCGCTGACCCGCTCGATCAGCTCCACGGCCAGCCCCGCGGCCAGCAGCAAGGCGGCCCCCACCAGGCCCGAGCGGCCCGGCGCCAGCAGGCCAATCCAGGCCATCCCCACCGCCACCCGCGGCAGCCGCCCACTCAGGGCCGCGTGCCAGGTCCCGACCACCACCAGCGGCATCGCCAGCGGCCGCCACTGCTCGAGACCCTGGGGGACCGCCGGCATCGCCACCCGCGCCAGGAGGAAGGCGCCGACCGGCGCCACCAGGGCGCCGGGCACCTGCCGGTGCAGTGGCCAGAGTCCGGCCACGGACCAGGCGGCGAGCAGGAGCGGGACCGCCAGCAGCCGCTCCGCGGCCGGGCTGAAGGGGACCTCGGCCAGGCCCGCGGTCCCGAGCCCCACCGGACCGGCGATGGTGGCCATCAGCCACCAGACGGGGAGCAGGAGCACGGTCACCGCCGGAACGATCGGGAGCCGCGGACCGCCCGCCACCCGCTCCAGCAGATAGGCCGACCCGGCGGCGAGGAGGACGCCGATCACGACCAGTCCGACGTGGGGACCCACCGCGGCCGCAAGCGTGCCGGCCAGGAGGCCGGCCACCGCCGCCAGCGGATGGGGCGTGTCGCGCTCGGGCGGCGGGGCAAACCGGAGGTACCACCCGGCCACCAGCAATCCCAGCCCGAGCGCGATTTCCACGAGCGAGGCCAGGACCAGGGCCCGCGCCGGAGCGGCGGTCACCAGGCCGGCGCCGCCCCACGCCAGCAGGAGGCCGCCGGGCGCGAGCGCCACGGCGCCCCCGACGGTCGGGGACGACCGGCGGTCGAGCACCGCCACCAACGCCGCTCCGATAGCCAGCACGGCGCCGAGGACGAGCAGCGCCGCGTCGGCCGCGAGGAAGCCCCCGGGCAGCGTGGCCAAGGAGGCGGCGGTCGGCTCCGCCAGGAGATCGGCGGCGCCCGCCAGTCCCGCCAGCGCGAGGCCGGCCGCCGTGCTCGCGAGCCCGGCCGCCCGGCGCGCGCGGGAAGCAGGCAGCAGCGCCGCGCCGATCAGGATGAGCAGGAATCCGAGATGGATCATATTTTGCAAGACCGCAGGTCAGGAGCCGGGTCGCATCGGGCTCGTCCCGCGTTGTTCCCTCGGCAAATGTCCCAAGTGACACGCATGTATCGCGAAGCCGCCGCTTGAGATGAACGGGTGAAACGCAACCCGCGCAGGTTATCTGCAACGCAGCTGCCCTCGTCAATCCGGACCGCCGCGCCAACCGCTGAGGAAGGAAGCACCGTCCCGTGACCGTCGCGATCGACCCGACCGTTCCGTCGTCCTCCGAATCCCCGGTCGACCCCGGCGCCCCCCGGCGTCAGCTTCCGCGCCGCCGCGCCTGGCGGCCGGCCACCGAGCTCGCCGTGGACCTCGGCACCGCCAACACCCTGGTGCTGGTGAAGGGCGAGGGCGTCGTCCTCAACGAGCCCTCCGTGGCCGCCGTGGACCGGGCCACCGGAAACATCCTCGGCATCGGCCTCGAGGCCAAGCGGATGCTGGGCCGGACGCCGGACGGGATCCTGGCCGTGCGCCCAATGAAGGATGGCGTGATCGCCAACTTCGACGTCGCGGAGAAGATGCTCCGCCACTTCCTCCGGCTGGTCATCGACCGCACGATCTTCAAGGTCAAGCCCACCGTCATCGTCTGCGTCCCATCCGGCATCACCGAGGTCGAGCGGCGCGCGGTTCGTGACTCGGCCCGCTCGGCCGGCGTCAAGCGCCTGCTGATGGTCGCCGAGCCGATGGCGGCCGCGATCGGCGTCGGCCTGCCGGTGGAAACACCGGTCGGCAGCATGGTCATCGACATCGGCGGCGGCACCACCAACATTGCGGTGATCGCGCTGGGTGGCATCGTCTGCGACGCCTCGATCCGCACCGGCGGCGACGAGCTCGACCAGGCCATCGTCCAGTTCATGCGGAAAAATTACAGCCTCCTCATCGGCGAGCCCACGGCCGAGCGCATCAAGATCCGGCTCGGATCGGCGGTGCCGCTGGAGCCGGAGGAAGAGATGGACGTCAAGGGCCGCGACCTGGTCTCGGGCCTGCCCAAGACCGTGCGGGTGGACTCCTCCGGCGTCCGCGACGCGATCCAGGAACCGGTCTCCCGGATCGTCAACGCCGTGCGCCGAGCCCTGGAGATGACCCCGCCCGAGCTCGCCAGCGACATTCTCGAGCGCGGCATCGTGCTCACCGGCGGGGGCTCCCTGATCCGGGGCCTGGCGCAGCTCCTGATTGAAGAGACCGGCCTGCCGGTTCGGGTGGACGACGATCCGCTGACGTCCGTCGTCCGCGGCACCGGCCGGATCCTCGACGACTACGCTCGCTACGGCGACGTCCTGACGACCTGAGCTTTCCGGGGCTCGTCCCCGGACTACCCGGTCCACACGCCGTCGGTCACGCCCATGGGCGCGGTCGGCGGCGTGTGGTCGTGTGTGGGCCGTGGCCCACAGACCGGAGCCGCGCCGGCGCCGCACCTCCCTACTGCAATCTCTGTCCTTCCTGCCCAGCAACCGCACAGCGCGCCGCCGATAACCCGCGTGAGCGAGGCTGGTTATCCGGACTGACTCAGGATCGGGCAGCCGACCGGTGCGGACTGGCATGGGTCTGGCCCCTGACGAAGGCACGCGGCTCCGCTCTCACCGCCGCGCTTCCCGACCACGGAGGATTCCGGTGCACTCGCCGCATCTGTTCGCGCTCACGCTCGGCGCCCTGTCGCTGGGCTCGTCCGCCACTCCGGAGCCGGTTCCGCCGTCACCCGCGCCCACGCTTCCCCCGTCAGGACGGTAACCATGCAGCCCGCGGTCGAGGTGTTGTTGATCGAGGACGAGGAGTGCGATCGTCAGCTGGTCCAGGAGCTGGTGGCGCTCAAGGGCCGGGGCCGGGTCCACGTCACCGAGGCCGGCGATCTTCACAGCGGCCTGGCGCTGCTCGATGCGCGCCCGTTCGACTTGGTGATGCTCGACACCCGGCTGCGCGATGCGTCCGCGCTGGCGGCGCTGCGAGCCGTCGGCGAGCATGCTCCCCACACACCGATCCTGTCGCACGCGACCTTCCTGACGGTCGAGACCCGGCACGCCGCCCGCCAGCGGGGAGCGTGGGACGTCGTCGTCCGCGGCGGACTCAACGCGATGTGGTCCGCGATGAGCAACCTGATGGCGCCGTCAGCTTCGGAGCTCCGCGCCAAACCGGGGCTTCAGCCGACCTGATCGATATCGACCTCGCCGGTCAACCGCAGCGGCCCCGCCGCCGATCTCCGCTCCAGCCATCCCGGCTCTGCAGTGACGGGGTGACCCGAGGGTACCAATCCCCAGCTCCCCTGCCCAGGCTGGCGCGGCCGGGCTCAGCCAGCCAGCGCCACCGGCTTCCCGGCCCCCAGCGCGGCACGAATGGCCGCCAGATGATGGTAGCTGTGCCGGACCGCGTGATCCTCCAGCATGAACTGGCAGGTGAGCGGCGCGTCGGCGTTGAGCGACAGTGGCGCCGCGCGATCGAGCTCCTGGTCGCTCAGCGCCCGGATGGCCGCCGCCGCGGCGGCGCTGTGGCGCCGGAGCAGGTCGAGCGCCACGGCCTTGGACACGCCGTCGTGCTCCTCGGCGTGCCCGGCGTTCAGGGTGTGAACATCGGCCCAGCTGACGCCGGCCACCGGCCGCCCGGCGGCCAGCAGCCGCGCCAGTTGGATCTCGAGCGGATACATGGTTCCCACGTGGTGGACGACGACGCCGATCTTGCGCCCGTCCCCGGGGAGGCGGGTCTGCCACTCGGCGTCGGTCAGGCCGTTGGCCAGGCTGGCGAGGGCGCGGGCGCCCTGCTCGAGGCGGTCGGCGAGGGCATTGCTGCGTTGGCTCATGGGTCGTCTCCGGGCTCGGGTACGGGTACGGGTCACTGGCTGCTGCTGCGGCCATGGGCAGGAGCAATACTGACCCGGACCGGGTGTCGGGGCATCCGACTGGGGACCTGACTTCGACCTGCCGATGGACAGGGGTGGTGGGCGGAGTGAGACGGCGCGATCGCGCCGGCGGGTGAGCGGGTGGGTGGTCGCGCAGCGATGGTTGAGAGGAAGTTGTTATCAAGGGAGGAGTTGCGGAACTGCGCGGCACCCGGGTGACCCGCCCGGGCCGTCCGCGGCGGTCCCGCTGGATTCAGAATGGAGCGTACCGGGATCGAACCGGTGACCCCCTGCTTGCAAAGCAGGTGCTCTCCCAGCTGAGCTAACGCCCCTGACTGCCCCCACCAACTTAGACGCTCCGCCTGATGACCGAAAGCGATGTACTCTGGCCTTCGCCCCGAACGGAGCCGACCCACCAGCCCATCAGTAATCGGGCGGCGGCGGATTACCGGGAGTCCTGACGCCACGGTGGGCGGCCTAAGGGTATCCGGCATCCAGGCCGAGCCCGATATTCAGTCCCGCCCCAGGCTGGAGCGGACCCACGCGCAGGCGGTGATCCAGAGCGTCCGCGCCGTCGGCTTCTCGCCCCCCCGCACCGGCTGACCGGCCCCCGCCCCCCCCCCCACGGGCCCCCCCCCCCCGCCCCGGGGGTGGCGGCCCCGGGCCCGCCCCCCCGCGCCCCCCGGCGG
>JBBRGH010000071.1:0-10920 GCA_038240915.1 Gemmatimonadales bacterium
TGGAAGGCGGTATTCCTGCTCGATAAGTGGCAAGATCCACCGTGGGAGCTCTTCAAGGTCACCACCATCCTGCTGATCTTGGTCGTGCCCGTCGCCTTCTTTCCCTTCTCCAAGACACTCTTCCTCGCGTTCGACCTGCTGCTCCGGCCGCCCGACGCGAAGGACTTTGCCGCGCCGCACGAGCAGGCCCGGCAGCGGCGTCGGGACTCGCTACCGGGCTCCGCCTAGGAGCTCGTCCAGGCGGGCGGCCAGCTCCTCGCCGGTGGAGTGCACGACGAATTCGGTCATTGACGGTCGTGGGACGGCCGGAGAGCGGAGTCAGCGGCCGACGATGACCGGGGCGGGATCGGCCAGCCATTCCAGGGGGCGCGCCACCACTTCGGCGGCCGGAATCCGTCGCACCGGCAGCTCGGCGCCGCCGGGCGCGGAGTGGTCCAGGCGCAGCAGGTACAGGGTGTCGCCCGCGTTGCGCGCGTGCTCGGCCACGAAGGCGGCCAGGGCGTGGGGCCAGCCGTTGGGTGGCGGAGATACCAGGGCGCCCAGGCGGTGCCGCTCGAGCTCGGCGATGAGCGAGGTGCGGGCCCGGCCGGCCCGGCGGGCCTGGGCGCGGTGCATCCGCTCGTCCTCCCGGGTATCGGCATGCCGCTGACGGACCAGATCGCACGAGCACGCCCCCACCAGAAGCCGAAGGACGATCCGGGCCGGCGGGTGCAGCCGGGTCAGGTGGTGGTGGTCGGGGCGATCGGCCGGCTGGGCCACGAGGCCCGCCGGCAGCATCGAGCGCACTTCAGTCAGGGTGAGCGGGCTGGCGGCGAGCAGGAGGTAGCACAGAGGTCAGATCGGGAGATCGTCGCGGATGAGAACGAGGATCGCCGCCTGGGGGACGACGAGATACTTGGTCTCCTCGAAGGTGATCTCGACCGCGGCCTTGCGGAAAAAGATGGCGTGGTCACCCACCCGGGCCTGCATGCCGCGGCTGCGGCTTTCGCGGGCGTCCAGCTTCCAGGGCTCCTCGTCGAGCGAGCTGACGTCGGCGACGGGCGTGCCCGGACCGGTGGCGACGATCATGCCGGTCTGCACCTGCTGGGCGTCGAGCGCGGTGGGGGGCAGATAGAGTCCGACCCGGGTGCGGTCCTCGCCCTCCTCGGTCGTGATCAGGACCCGGTCGCCGACCACGAGCAGCTGCTTCTTGGGGAACTCCATCACCGGTCTCCGGAGATGCCGGTCCCTTCCGCCTGATGCACGGTCACCAGCTCGAGAATGCGGAGCCGGCGGCTGGAGGCCGGCAGACGAAGGCTGATCTCGTCGCCCACCCGGCCGTTGGAGAGGGCCCGGCCGAGCGGCGACGCCAGGGAGATGTGCCCCGCGTCGATGTCCATCATCTCCGCCAGCACCACCATGTAGGTGTCGGTGTCGTTGGAGTCGAGGTCCAGCACGGTGACCCGGGAGCCCAGCCCGACCCGGTCGGTGGGGGCCTCGGTGTTGGCCAACTGGCTCAGCTGGTTCAGGCGCTGGTGCAACTGGCCCAGGCGCGCCTGGACGAACTGCTGCCGCTCGAGTGCCGCCTTGTACTCGGAGTTTTCCCGGAGGTCTCCCAGCTCCACCGCCTGGGCGATGGACTGGGGAAGCAACACGTTCAGCTCGTGGCTGAGCTGATCGATCTCGCCGCTCAGCTTTTCCCGCATCTCACGGATCATGGTCCGACCAGGCGCAAGAGAACAATCGGCCCCGAGCCGAAGCGCTCAGGGCGAGGCAGGGTACCGTCCCCCACAAGATATCACCGGCGCGGCGACCGGGGAATGTGACGGAGGGTAATCCATTGCTCCGGTATACGTTACGGTTGGGGACAAAAGGGCTATCTTTGCCTCATGTCCCGCCTGATCCCCTCGGCGCTGTGCGCCGCAGCCGCGCTGTTCCTCGCCTGCGGCGGCCCCGGTGCCTCGGTCCCTGCGTCGCCCGCCCCCTCCCCGGCGGCCACCGACAGCGGGGGGCCGCGCGTCCCGGCGGCGGCCTCGACGATCGAAGCGCCGCCACTCCCGACCGGCTCCGACGCTCAGGCCGACTCGCTCCTCGTGGACGTCCGCTCGACGGATTCGACCATCCAGGTGGACGCGCGGTATGCCACGGCCAACAACTTCACCGGCGCCCCGCTGCCGGGCTACGAGGCGCCGCGGGCGTTGCTCCGGCGCGAGGTGGCGGCGGCGCTGGTCCGGGTGCAGGGCAGGCTCCGAAGCGGCGACCTGGGCCTGCGGGTGTGGGACGGGTATCGCCCGGTCCGAGCCACCATGGCCATGGTGGACTGGGCCGAGCGGACCGGGCGGCGGGCGCTGCTGGACAGTGGGTATATCGCCCGTCGAAGCCGCCACAACCTGGGGATCGCGGTGGATCTGACGATGGTGGACCACGTGAGCGGGACGGAGGTGCCGATGGGAACGCCGTTCGACACCTTCACGGCGGCGGCCCACACGGCCAACGCCGATGGCCGCGCCCGGCGGTATCGGGAGATTCTGGTGCGGGCCATGGCGGCGGAGGGCTTCACCAACTATGACCGGGAGTGGTGGCACTTCAGCTACGAGGTGGCGGGCGCGGTGCCCTTTGATAAGGTGATCAGGTAGGGGGGCGGCTGCCAACAAGTAGTAATATGGGCAACTACGCCACATTCCGCGGCCCGGCCCCATGGCTCGCCTGCCTGCCGTAGCAGCTTCCTGTCACCCGCTGGTGTCAACCATTTCCACACACCGATGGGCGGGCACGGCGCGTGATTTCCGTCTCATTACCTGCGCTTTAAGAACTTCGAGCGCAAAGAGTTCCTTGACCTGCCGCCGGCAAACCCGTAAACTTCGGCGGCTCAATCCCCCGCGCGGTGTGTGCTCGTACTTCGCCAACAGGATGGCTGTGTAATGCCCCTTCGGACCGATGCCCTCCGGCAGCTGCGCCGGTGGCTCCCCGTGCTCGCCGTGCTGGCGGCCGCATGCAGCCCCGAGCACTACCCGCAGACGGCGCTCCGGCCGATCTCCGACTACGCCCGCATCGGCGACAACATCCAGACGCAGACCTTCTACTGGGCGTTCGGGGTGTTCGTCCTGGTCGAGGGGGCGCTGCTCTACGCCATCTTCCGCTTTCGCGGCAAGCCCGGTGACCCCGAGCCGCGGCAGGTCCACGGTAACACCACCATCGAGATCGTCTGGACCGTCATCCCGGCGCTGATCCTGGCCTTCATCGCCGTGCCGACGGTCAAGGGTATTTTCGAGACCAGCGCCATCCCCGCCGGGGACGCCCTCAAGGTCGAGGTGGTGGGCCATCAGTGGTGGTGGGAGTTCCGCTATCCGGACCTGGGGATCACGACGGCCAACGAGGTGCACATCCCGGTCGGCCAGACGGTGTCCTTCCGAATGAGCACGGCCGACGTGGTCCACAGCTTCTGGCCGCCCCGGTTCGCCGGCAAGCGGGACGTCTTCCCCAACCGGCAGACCCGGATGTGGTTCAAGGCCGAACAGGCCGGCGACTATCCGGGTCAGTGCGCCGAGTTCTGTGGCATCCAGCACGGCCGGATGGCGTTCCGGGTGCAGGCCCAGACGGCCGAGGAGTTCCAGAGCTGGGTGGCGCACATGCAGACCCTGGGCGCCAAGCCGGCCGCTGCCGCGGCTACCCCGGGCGATTCGGTCCGGACCGCCAGCGCCGGCGCCGCGGTGCCCGCCGTCCAGGCCAAGGACACCGCCCGGGCCGCCGCCAAGGACTCGACCGCCGCCGCCGCCGCCGCACCCGCCGCGCCCCACGATCCGGCCTACGCTGCCGGCGAAAAGTTGTTCCAGGCCAAGGGCTGCGTCGGCTGCCACTCGCTCAACGCGGTCAACGCGCCCAAGGGCATGATCGGGCCCAACCTCGCCAACGTGGGCGGGCGGTCCTATATCGGGGCCGGCAGCTTCAAGAATACCGACGAGAATCTGGCCCGCTGGATCCAGAATCCCCAGCTGATGAAGAAGGGCGTGCTCATGCCCAATCTCGGCGTCACGGCGGACGAGGCCAAGTCGCTCGCCGCCTATCTCCGCGCTCACCAATAACAGGGCCTATGGCAACCACCGCATACGACCAGCAACGGGCGCACGCCGCCGAGGGCCACGCCGAACCGACCGGCCTGTGGAGCTGGCTCACCACGGTCGACCACAAGCGGATCGGGATCCTGTACGGGTCCACCGCCTTCTTCTTCTTCCTGCTGGGCGGGATCGAGGCGATCCTGCTCCGGATCCAGCTGGGTTCGCCCAACAACACGTTCCTGTCGCCGGAGACCTACAACCAGCTGTTCACGATGCACGGCACGACCATGATCTTCCTCGCGATCATGCCGCTCAGTGCCGCGTTCTTCAACTTCATGATCCCGCTCCAGATCGGGGCGCGGGACGTGGCCTTCCCCCGGCTCAACGCCTTCAGCTACTGGGTGTTCCTGCTGGGCGGCCTGTTCCTCAACTCGAGCTTCCTGTTCGGGGCGGCGCCGGACCAGGGCTGGTACGGCTACGCCAACCTGACCTCGAAGCAGTACTCGCCCGGGATGAACGTGGACTTCTGGATGCTGGGCCTCCAGATCCTCGGCATCGCCTCGCTCGCGGCAGCGGTGAACTTCTTCGTCACCATCCTCAACATGCGCGCGCCCGGCATGAAGTTGATGCGGATGCCGATGTTCACCTGGATGAGCTTCATCACCCAGGTGCTGCTGCTGCTGGCGTTCCCGGTCATCACGGTGGCGCTGATCCTGCTCATGTTCGACCGCTTCTTCGGCACCCATTTCTTCGTGCCGGCCGGCGGCGGCGATCCGCTCCTGTGGCAGCACCTGTTCTGGATCTTCGGACATCCCGAGGTCTACATCCTGGTGCTGCCGGCCTTCGGCATCGTGAGCGAGATCCTCCCGGTCTTCTCGCGAAAGCCGCTGTTCGGCTACGCGGCCATGGTGTTCTCCGGGGCCTTCATCGCGTTCCTCGGCTTCGGGGTGTGGAGCCACCACATGTTCACGACCGGCATGGGCCCGATCGCGGACACGTTCTTCTCGCTCACCACCATGCTGATCGCGGTGCCGACGGGTGTGAAGATCTTCAACTGGCTCGGTACCATCTGGGGCGGCTCGATCCAGTACCGGGTCCCGATGTATTTCGCCCTGGGCTTCATCGCGATGTTCATTATCGGCGGCCTCTCGGGCGTGATGCACTCCTCGCCCCCGGCCGACCTGCAGCAGAACGACACCTATTTCGTGGTGGCGCACTTCCACTACGTGCTCTTTGGCGGCAGCATCTTCGCCCTCACCGGCGGCGCCTACTACTGGTGGCCCAAGATGTTCGGCCGGATGCTGGACGAGACGCTGGGCAAGGCCCACTTCTGGCTCATGCTGCTCGGCTTCAACGTCACCTTCTTCCCGATGCACATCGTCGGGCTGAACGGGATGCCGCGGCGGGTTTACACCTATCCCGAAGGCCTCGGCTTCGAGACGCTGAACCGGATCGAGACCATCGGTTCGCTGATCCTGGGCTTCTCGTTCCTGATCTTCCTGATCAACATCATCAAGACCTGGCGCGGGCCCCGAAACGCGCCGGCGGATCCGTGGAACGGCGCCACGCTCGAGTGGGCCATTCCCTCGCCGCCGCAGGAGTGGAACTTCGCCGACATCCCGGTGGTCCACGGCCGGGACCCGCTCTGGGAGCTCAAGCGGGAGCGGGGGGGCGCGCTGCCGGAGCCGCCGCGGGTGAGCGGCCAGGGCATCCACCTGCCCAACCCGTCCTACTGGCCGCTGGTGTCGGCGATCGGCTTGGCGGGGCTGATGGTGGGGCTGATGGCCTCGGCCCAGCTGGGGCCGTGGGGCATCGTGGCCGGACTATCGATCCTGTTCATCGGGGTGTACAACTGGGCCTTCGAGCCCGCGGGCTGAGGAGAGCGATTCGTGTCCGACCACGCGCACGCGATGGAGCACCACGAGACCTCCACCGGGCTCGACAGCCGGAAGCTGGCGATCTGGACCTTCATCGGGTCGGAATGCCTCTTCTTCGCCACCCTGATCTCGAACTTCCTGGTGCACAAGCAGACCTGGCTCTCGGGCCCGGGTCCGTTCCCGCACGAGGAGTGGGTCTCGCCCACCGGCCAGCATTTTGAGCCGATCATCGAGATCCCGCTGGTCACCCTGGGCACGGCGCTGCTGCTGTTCAGCTCGCTGTTCGTGGTGCTGGCGCTGTACCACGCGCAGAAAGGCAACCGGAAGGGCCTGCTGCTGTGGCTGGGCCTCACGATCATGTGCGGCTTCTTCTTCGTGGGCATGCAGGTGTACGAGTTCACCCACTTCGTGCACAAGGGGCTCACGCTCAAGACCAACCTGTACGGGGCCAGCTTCTTCACCCTGACGGGCTTCCACGGAACCCACGTGACCCTGGGCGTCATCTGGCTGCTGACGCTGTGGATCGAGGCGTTCCGCGGAAGGATCCCGCCCGCCAAGTCGCTCAATCTCGAGATCGCGGCGCTGTACTGGCACTTCGTCGACGTGGTCTGGATCGTGATCTTCCCCGTCGTCTACCTGATCAAGTAAGGGCCGAACGCATGGATGCTCACGCGGCGCCGACCGCTCCCGCGCCCGACGCCGGTCACCCGACGACCGGCATGTACGTCAAGATCGGCATCGTCCTCTTCGTGCTCACGGCGCTGGAGGTCGGCCTCTACGAGTTCACCTACGGGGGGCACGCCGGCGCCGGCGGGGCCAACCTGCAGCCCTTCTTCGTGCCGCTCCTGCTCCTGCTCTCGGCGGCCAAGTTCGCCCTGGTGGCGATGTTCTACATGCACCTCAAGCAGGACCACCGGCTGGTCACCGGGGTGTTCGTCTTCCCACTCATCATCGCCACGGTGGTCATTCTCGCGCTCATCGTGCTCGAGGCCTACCACTTCGCCTTCGCGCGATCGGGGTGAACCTCCTCGCGTTCGCGGTGCTCCAGAGCGAGCGCCCGCGGCCGACGGTCCCGTACGAGTGGAGCTGGTCGCTGCACCCCAGCGTTCTCCTGGGCACCGGGATCCTCGGTGCCCTCTATTTTTATGGGATCGGCCCCTGGCGCCGGCGGCGGGCGCTGCCGCCGGCACCGGGTTGGCGAGTGGCCTGCTTCGTGGGTGCGCTGCTCGTGCTGCTCGGCTCGCTCAACGGGCCGCTGCACGACCTGAGCGACTACTACCTCTTCTCCGTCCACATGGTGCAGCACCTGCTGCTCACCCTGCTGTTCCCGCCCCTGCTGCTGCTGGGGGTGCCGGGGTGGCTGCTGCAGCCGGCGCTCCGCCGGCCGGCCATCCGCCGGGTGGCGCGGGTGCTGACCCATCCGGTCACGGCGGCGGCGATCTTCACGGTCACGATCGCAGTCTGGCACCTCGCGCCCTACTACGACCTGATGATGCGGGACCACGACGTCCACATCGCCACCCACCTGATGTTCATGGCGACGGCCACGCTGCTCTGGTGGCCGGTCATCAGCAGCGTCCCCGAACTCCCGCGGCTGGGCTCGGGGCTGGGCATGCTCTACCTGTTCCTGGTGGGGATCCCGATGCAGATCGTGGCCGCCATGATCACCCTGAGCGACTCGGTGCTCTATCCCTGGTACGCGGCGGCACCGCGGACCTGGGGGCTCTTGCCGCTCGACGACCAGCAGTTCGGCGGCCTGCTCATGTGGGTGCCGGGCAACCTGTGGATGTTCCTCGCGATCGGCGTGCTGTTCTTCATCTGGGCTAAGGAGAGCCGGTAGCCCGGTCATGCTCCACGACCGCGGCCGCGATCGTGGTCTCGAAGGCCCACCGTTCCGGATCGCCGAATCGCCGCCCGGCCGCCTCCCGCAGTTGCGTCAGCTCCTCGTCCTCCCACCCCTCCAGCGCGAACAGCACCGGCGGCAGCGACGGGTAGCCGGGAAACCGGTCCTGGATCGGGCAGGCGTTGTCGATGGTGCGCCCGGCCGGCGTCCGCATGCCGAGCCCGATCATCCGGCAGACGAGCGGCCGATCGGCGTAGATGCGGCAGTTGCCGCCCTCGTCGAGCAGGGGACAGGGCTCGACCGCCAGCGCGTCGGTGAGGCGGTCGAAGCGGTCCTCTCCCAGATCTGCCACCGCGTACGGCGCCGACCAGGCCGGTTCGAGCACGCGCATCCGGGCCAGCAGCGCCTCGGCTCGGGCGGTGACACGGGCGCGCTCGGCGGAGGAGAGACGGTCGAGGGCCTCGCCGATCAGCTCGGCGTCGGCCACGGAGACGTCGAACGGGCCGTGGCAGCAGGCGCTGCAGCCTGCCCGACAGGGGACGAGGCCGGCCGCGGCCTCGCGTCCGGCGGCAAACCAGCCGTCGAGCCTCGTCAGCAGCCGGCGGTACTCCTGAGCTGGCATGGGGGTGAGATGCTGCCGGTGCGGCGGGGCAGTCAGCCGCGGCGCGCGGCCAGCGCCAGACAAGCCCAGCCGGCGAGGAAGGCCAGCCCGCCGAGCGGGGTGATGGCGCCGAGCCAGCGGACCCCCGAGAGGGCGAGGGCATAGAGGCTGCCGGAGAAGAGCACGGTCCCGGCCACGAACAGCCACCCCGCCCACTGCGGCAGGGCACCGGGCCAGCGCGCGGCCGCCCAGGCCACGGCCACCAGTGCCAGCGCGTGGTACATCTGGTACCGCGCCGCCGTCTCGAACACGGCCAGCAGGTCGGGCGTCAGCCGGGCCCGGAGCGCATGCGCCCCGAACGCGCCTGCCGCCACCGCCAGGAAGGCGGAACCGGCGCCGAGTCCGAAAAACAGGCGGTCCACGCCGCTACCGCGCCGGATGAGCCACGGCCGCCAGCTCCTGGGGCGTGGCCGGACGGTCGGCCCAGCCGGCGAGCAGGCCGGCCAGCGGCAGGACGATGGCCACGCTCAGACCGATGGCCGTCATGCTGGTCGGAGGTGGCCCCCAGAGTGAGGCGAGGTAGATCGCCACCAGCGGCACCAGCACCACCGCCAGCCGGATCGGCCGGAGCGGATGCCGGCGCGAGCGCCCGCGGCCGTACGCCAGCAGCCCCAGCGCCAGCACCGCCAGCTCCAGCGCGACGCTCACGCCGGGGTGGCGCCAGAGCCCGAGCCCCAGCTTCGGCGAGTCGTTGCCGACCAGCGGCAGGTCGGGGAGGTGCACCAGCAGGTCGAGCAGCCAGTGCGACGCCACCAGGCCGCCCACCAGCGCCGCCGCCTGCCAATGGCGAGTCGTGTCCCGCGTGGGCCACGAGTAGTACAGGGCCGCCGCGACGGCACCCCAGGCAATCGCGCCTGCCAGACTGTGACTGATCGGGTAGTCATAGAACTGGAGCACGAGCAGGGGGTTCTCCTCGGGCAGGATGCGCGCGTGCTCCCAGCCCAGCAGCAGGAACCCGCCCCAGAGGATGTCCACCAGCTGCGCCGCGATGAAGAGCGTGCCGAGCGAGACCTTGGGCTCCCTGCGCTTGAGGGCGAGCGCCAGGCCGTAGTGTCCGAGGAACATGTCAGGGCCTCCCGCCGGCGAGCCAGCTGCCGCCATCCACGACGAAGATCGCGCCGGTGATCCACTCGCCGGCCGGACCGGCGAGGAAGGTCACCATCTGTCCCACGTCGGCCGGAGTGCCCCAGCGGCCGAGCGGGATGGCGCGCGTGGCATATTCATCCATCCGGAAGAGATCGGGCGCCCGGGCATCGGGCGGCGTGAAGGCCTTCTTGACGCCGTCGGTGGGAATGGGGCCGGGGGCGACGGCGTTGACCGTGATCCGGTCGGGCGCCCACTCGAGCGCCAGCGTGCGGGTGAGCGCATCCACGCCCGCCTTGGCCGCCGTGGCGTGGGCCATCAGCGGCCAGCCGCGGTAGTGCAGGGTCATGGAGATCGAGACGATCCGTCCGCCGCCCTGCGCTTTCATCACGGGGTAGGCCGCCTGCGCGCAGTAGAAGCTGCCGTACAGGTCGGTCTCCACCACCGCCTTCCAGGCATTGGCGGAGAGGGTGGCCGACGGTGCGTAGAAGTTGCCGGCCGCGTTGTTGACCAGCACGTCCAGCCGGCCGTGTGCCTCGGTGACCCGCTCCACCATCCGGGCGACCGCCTCGGGCTCGCGGACGTTGGCCTCGACCGTGGTGATCCGGGCGCCGCGGGCCCGGAGCTCGGCGGCGGCGCCCTCGAGGTGCTCGGGCTTCCGGCTGGCGATGGCCACGGTGGCGCCGGCGGCGGCGAGGCACGAGGCGATCCCGAGCCCGATGCCGGTGCCGCCGCCCGTCACCAGTGCCACCCGGCCCGCCAGCAGGTCCGGCCGGAAGACGGCCGGCGCGTCGAGGTCGCTCACGCGCGGTCGGCCCGCGCCGCGAGCCTGGCCGCGAACGCGTCGAGCCGGCGGCGGAACTCGGGCCCCTGAAGCGCCTGGAGCTGGGCGGCGCCTTCGGCGCTCAACACCTGTTCGAGCGCCCCGACTTCCTGCGCCCGGACCAGCCGCTTGATGGCGCGGACGCTGGCAGTGGCCCCGGCGGTGAGCCGTTCGGCCAGGGCGGTGACCTCGGCGTCCACGGGGCCGGTGCGGACCACCTCGTCCACCAGGCCGATGGCCTGGGCCCGGGTCGCATCGATGGTCTCGCCGGCGAGCAGGAGCCGGAGTGCCGGGCCGATGCCCACCAGCCGGGGCAGGGTAAAGGTCGATCCACCGTCGGGCACCAGCCCCATGCGGGCGAAGGCGGACGTGAACGTGGCATCGGCGCCGGCGAGCCTGAGGTCGCAGGCGAGGGCCAGGTCGAGGCCGAAGCCCGCGGCGGTGCCTTCCACCACGGCCAGCACCGGGACGGGGCAGCGGACGATCGCAAGCACGGCCGCCTGGAAATAGCCCAGGCCGCGCTGCAGCTCGGTGACGTCGGGCGTCTCGCCCAGGCTCCGGAGCCAGTGGAGGTCGAGTCCGGCGCAGAAGTGCCCGCC
>JBBRGH010000072.1:0-10907 GCA_038240915.1 Gemmatimonadales bacterium
TCTTCGGCATCAACGGCCCGATCTCGAACCCGCCGGTCAACTTCATCTGGGTCCGGTCGGCCACGCTCGACTTCTATCCCACGGGCGCGGTGGGCGCCGGCCAGCCGACGACGGGCACGGTGGTCCGGCTCGATCCCGCGCTCGACCGGATCGTGCCGCGCGGCGCCCGGCTGGAGAAGCTGGCGGCGGCTTCCAGTTCATCGAGGGACCGATCTGGCACCCGGACGGCTACCTGCTCTTCAGCGATCCCAACGCGAACACGATCTACCGCTGGACGCCCGAGGGCTCGGTCTCGGTCTTCCGCTCGAAGAGCGGGTACACCGGGACCGACATCGCCGAGTACCATCAGCCCGGCTCCAACGGGCTCACGCTCGACCCGAATGGCCTGCTGACGATCGACGAGCACGGCAACCGACGGGTGACCCGGCTCGAGCGAACCGGCAAGATCACCGTCCTGGCCGATCGCTATGACGGGAAGCGGCTCAACAGCCCGAACGACCTGGTCTACCGCTCGGACGGGGCGCTCTACTTCACCGATCCGCCGTTCGGGCTGCCCAAGGCGTTCGACGACCCACGGAAGGAGCTGCCGTTCAGCGGGGTCTACCTGGTGAAGGACGGCCAGGTGACGCTCCTGACCAAGGACCTGACCGGCCCCAACGGCATCGCCTTCTCGCCGGACGAGCGGTACCTCTACGTCAGCAACTGGGATCTGAAGCAGAAGGTGCTGATGCGCTACGACGTGGCGGGCGACGGGACGATCAGCCACGGGCAGGTGTTCCACGACTTCAGCCGGCTGGCCGAGCCGGTGGCGCTGGACGGGATCAAGGTGGACGAGCGCGGCAACGTGTACGTGAGCGCTCCGGGGGGGGTCTGGATCCTCTCACCGGAGGGCAAGGCGCTGGGGCGGATCGTGCCGCCGGAGCACGACGCCAACTTTGCCTGGGGAGACGCGGACGGGAAAGCGCTTTACCTGACCGCGAGCACCGGCCTGTACCGCATCCGGCTCGACGTGGCCGGCGTGCGGCCGGGCGCCACCCAGCACGCGGCGCAGCTCCAGCCGCGGCCGCCGCGCGAGCCGATCATCACCCGGCTGGACCCGCGCTTCGACCGGCTGGTGGCCGCCGGGGCGCGGCTGGAGAAGATCGTGGACGACCACGGCTGGGCCGAGGGCCCGGTCTGGGTCCGGGACGGCGGGTACCTGCTGTTCTCGGACGTGGTCAAGAACCGGATCTACAAGTGGAAGTCGGGCGAGGGGGAACGCGTCGTGCTCGAGCAGAGCGGCTATAGCGGCACGGCCCCGTTCGCCGGGCCGGAGCCGGGCTCGAACGGGCTGGCGCTGGACCCGTCGGGGCGGCTGGTCTTCGCCCAGCACGGCGACCGCCAGATCAGCCGGCGCGAGCCTGAAGGCCGCATCGTCCCCCTCTTCGAGCGCTAAGAGGGCAAGCGGCTCAACAGCCCCAACGACCTGGTGTTCGACTCGCGCGGCAACCTGTACTTCACCGATCCGCCGTTCGGGCTGCCGAGGACCTTCGACGACCCCGCCAAGGAACAGGCGTTCCAAGGCGTCTACCGCCTCTCGCGCGACGGCACGCTCACACTGCTCACCACGGAGCTCCGGGCGCCCAACGGCATCGCCTTCTCGCCGGACGAGCGGACGCTGTACGTCTCCAACGCCGACCGTGCCCGGCTCGTGTGGATGGCCTACCCGGTGAAGGACGACGACAGCCTCGGCCCGGGCCGGGTGCTGTTCGACGGGACGACCGCCTTGGCGGCACGGCGCGGGACGGCGGACGGCATGAAGGTGGATGCCGAGGGCAACCTCTACGGCGCGGGCCCGGGCGGCGTCTACGTCTTCACGCCGGCCGGCGAGCTGCTCGGCTGGTTCGATTTCGCGGGCAACGTCGGCAACGTGGCGTGGGGGGAGGACGGCCGGACGCTGTTCATCGCGGCGAACGCCGCGGTCTACCGGATCCGGCTGACGGCGCGGGGGGCGGGCTGGCCGGCGGAGGAGGCGGCTACGGCGAAGTAGCGAGCGGGTGGCGCACCAGTCGGTCGTCCGGAGTTCCGTAATAGCTCCAGCCGACCACGCCGCCGTAGAGCAGGTGGCCCAGCAGGCTGCCGGCGATGAGCTCCAGGTCTCCGCGGGAGAAGAGTCCTCCCCCGACCAGAGGCATGAACACCACCTGCGCCACCAGGAAAACCAGCGCCCCGTACAGCATCCCGCGTACGACGGCGGGTCCGGGAAGGCGCCCGTCGGCCGCACCGGCATAGACCACGGCCAGCACCATCCCGATCACGAAGTGCAGCACCCACCCGAGCGCGGGTCCAGCCGCCAGGTGCGCCGTGGTGAACCCCAGTGACGTGCTCAGTACCTGACCCATCGCAATCTTCGGTAGACCGACGGATGGCTCCACCAGGAGCAGGGCGGTCATGGCCGCGGTGCCGACCAGGCCCGCGACAGCCGCGCGCGCGACGTTCATCGTCCCTCCCGTCAGGGCTTGGTCAGCCCGTGGCTCACGGCATACACGTAGGACGCGACCAGGATCACCTGCGGCTCCTCGAGGCCCCCGGGGTGCGCCACCATCAGCGTGCCCGCCAGCCCGTGGTCCACCCGGTCGAGGATGGCCGCATAGCTGCCGTCGATGTGGCGCCATGACGGGCCGGTCAACCCGGGGGCGACGGGGCCGCCCTGCAGCTTGTCGCCGTGACAGCCGGAGCAGGTGCCCTTGCCGCGGAAGAGCTTGCGCCCCGCGTCGATCGTCGCCGGTGCGAGCATCGCCTTGTCGGGCGCGGGTCCCCGCGCGGGGGCCGGGACCTGGGCGTGCGCGCGCTCGGCGCCGAGGGACAACGCTCCACTCAGGAGGAGGAGCCGCAGCGCTCGCGTCATCACAGGGCCTCGGGGAAAGAAGTGGGAAAGCCGCCCACCATACTTGCGGTCGTCCGAGCGGAATACAAGAGCGTCGCCTCTTTCCGAACAACGTTTCAAGATTTCTTCACGATCGCTTCATCCGCTGGAGCCGAGACTGGGGCACCTCCACCCTCGGTGGCCCGAATGCACGTGATACGTCGGCTGGTTCCCGCTTTGCTCTTCGGTCTCGTTGCCCCGCTCTCCGCGACCGACCCCCTCGGCGACCTCGCACGAGCGAACGTGGCCGCGCACGCCGGCGCGGCCGCGACCGCTCATGCATCCGCCGACCGCGGCATCCCGAGCTATGCCCGCCAGACCGGGCTGGCGTGCAGTGCCTGCCATTACCAGTTCCTGACCCTGACGCCGTTCGGCCGCAAGTTCAAGCTGCACGGCTATACGCTCACCAACCTGACCCCACTGGCCGAGCGCGATTCCACCAGCGGCGGACGACTGAGTATGTCCCCCGTTTCGCTGCTCTCCGCGATGCTGACCGCCGGGGTGACCCAGACAAGGGACGCGCTGCCCGATACGCAGAATGGGGCGGCCGCGCTGCCGCAGGAGCTCAGCGCCTTCATCGCGGGGCGCGTCAGCTCGAACATCGGCCTCTTCACGCAGTTCACCTACGCCGGCGCGGACGGAGCATTCGGGATCGACAACGTGGACATTCGCTACGCGAACCAGACCACGATCGGCGGCGGCACGGAGCTGGCGTACGGGGTGACGCTCAACAACAGCCCGTCCGTGCAGGACCTGTGGAACACCATGCCGGTGTGGGGGTTCCCGTTCATCGGATCGGATGCCGCACCGGGCGGCGCGGCGGCGACGCTGATCGACGAGGGGCTGGCGCAGAACGTCCTCGGCCTCGGGGGCTACGCCATGCTGGCGAACCACGTCTATGGCGAGGTGTCGCTCTACCGCTCGGCGCTGCAGGGCGCGGCCGCCCCCACGTCGGAGACCGGTGCGATCCACGGCGTGGCGCCATACTGGCGCCTCGCGCTGCAGCAGGAGTGGGCGCACCAGTCCCTCATGATCGGCACGTTCGGTCTCCACGGCAGCCTGTTTCCGGACCTGCTGAGCGGCCCGCGGGACAGCTATACCGACGTGGGGGCCGATGCCCAGTTCGAGACGACCGCCGGCAGCGGGAACCTGGTGGTGCGTGGCTCTTGGACCCACGAGCGGCAGACGCTCGACGCGACCAGTGTCGCCGGCGGCTCGGAGAACGTGAAGAACACGCTCCGGGTCCTGCGACTCAACACCAGCTACTACCCGCGGCAGTGGCTCGGCGTGAGCGGGGGATACTTCGATACGCGGGGCACCCGCGATGCCGGGCTGTACGCGCCGGCTCCGGTGGACGGCAGCGCCAGCGGCAGTCCCAAGACCAACGGCTTCGTGGGGGAAGTGGACGTGAATCCCTGGGAGAACACCCGGCTCGGCCTCCAGTACACCGGGTTCGCCAACTTCAACGGCGCGAAGACCGATTACGACGGCTCCGGCCGGTCCGCGGGGGGGAACAACACGCTGTTCGCGTTCGCTTGGCTGGCGTTCTGATCTGCTCCGCAGCTGTCTGAAGCAGCGGCGGTCCCCTCAACGATAAGAAAGTTTGGGGAAGGGGTCGACGCCGCCCTGACCACTGCCCGGGCGACCTACACCGCGCGTCTCGAGGGCGGCCATGCAGGTGGTTCGACGCACCCTGCCTCTTAATCGGTAGCGAGTCCCACGCCCGGCAGACGCGACTCGACCCGAGCGAGGCGCAGTTCTTTCGGCGAGAGCGGGTACCGGTTTGAGCGGGCGGCGTCCCCAAGGTTCGTGAGCGGCGGCGCCGCTTACGAGCCCGACGCGCGCGCCCCGGAGTTCCGCTCACGAATGGTGCGCGCCACCCGCTCGGCGAAGATCCGGACGCCGGCCCGCACCATCGGCTCGGGGTCACCCTTGAGCTCGGTCGAGTCGTCCACGACGATCTCTCCCGTCGGGACGTAGATGAGCTGGCTGGTGAGCAGCCAGATCAGGTTGCTGGTCTTGCTCACCTTCGCCATCACGACCCACGCCGCCCCGAGATCCTTTCCCACCGCGCGCACGCAGGCGACGATCACGTTGCAGAACTGGTCCCCGGCGATCGGGTGGTACTTCGCCGAGCGGCCCAGGGAATCCACGGCCGCGGAATCGATGATCGCCGGGCCCAGCAGCTCCGTGAGCTTCTCCCGCAGGACCCGGGAACCGAGCGTGGCCCAGGCGGTGTCGGTGGCCTCCTGCTTGTTCGCTCCGGCCGTGTAGAGGGCGACACTGAAGACGGCCACGCTGCGACGGGGTATGGGGGACAAAGCGGACTGCGCGCCGAGGGGCACCGCGATCAGGATGGCCGCCAGCGGCGAGAGCGCAGTACGAAGGAGCGGGTGCACGAGTGACTCCGAGAGGAAGAAAAAACAGCCGAACGTCGGCTGCATGTACGAACGGTAACCGTTCGGCAGCCAAGCTCAAGACGGGCTGGCCCGCGGTTCCTCTGCCGAGTTCCTGGGCCACCGTCGAGGCCCTGCCCAGGATCACCGCCGGATCGTACACTCCACCATGACCTCCATCCTCGCCCTCGCCAGCGCCCTGTTCTACGGGGCGGGCGACTTCACCGGCGGCCTCGCCACCCGGCGCGCCGGCACTCTGACCGTCGTCGTCCTCTCCCAGCTCAGCGGCCTCCTGCTCCTCGGCCTCGTGATGCCGCTGCTGCCCCCCGCCACGGCCGCTCGGTCCGACCTGCTCTGGGGCGTGTGTGCCGGGCTTACGGGCGGCATCGGCGTGGCACTCCTCTACCACGCCCTCTCGATCGCGCGGATGGCCGTCGTCGCCCCCACGACCGCGGTGTGCGCCGTCATCATCCCGGTCGCGGTGTCGGTTCTCCTCGGCGAGCGACCCGCCCCGATGGCCCTCGCCGGCATCGCCCTCGGCATCGGCTCGATCGTCCTGGTGAGCCAGCAGACGCCGGAGACGCCGGGGCCGGACGGGGCCCGGGCGGGGGCGGCAGGACGGCGGCTGCCGCCCGGCGTCCGCATCGCGCTCGCGAGCGGCGTGCTCATCGGCTTCTTCTTCCTCGCGCTGGCGCAGACCAGGCCCGCCGCCGGCATGTGGCCGATCGTGGCCTCGCGGGCCACCTCGCTCACCCTCTTCGCCCTCCTGGCCGGCGTCACCCGCAGCTCGTTCCGGATGTCGGGCCGGACCTTCGGCCTCATCCTGCTCTGCGGCGCCATCGACATGCTGGCCAACGCCTGCTACCTGGTGGCCGCGCGCATCGGGCCCCTCAGCATGGTGGTCACCCTCTCCTCGCTCTACCCCGCCAGCACCGTGCTCCTCGCCCGGCTGGTGCTGCACGAGCGGCTCAACGGGCTTCAGATCGGCGGCGTGCTCTGCGCCCTCGTCGCCATCGTGCTCATCGTGGGCGGCGGCCGCCTGCCCTGACGCGCGCGCCACCCGGCGAACGGCCCTATCCTTCGGGGACACCCCCACGGGAGCGACTCATGGCCGACGATCGGATCCACACCGAAGAGCACCGCGTCAGCGGCGAGAGCCTGGTCTCGAAGGTGAGGGAGCTGATCCACCAGGGCAACGTGCGCCGCATCATCATCCGGAACGACGCCGGCCATACCATCCTCGAGATCCCCCTGACCCTCGGCGTCGTCGGCGCGATGCTCCTTCCGGCCTTCGTGGCCCTCGGGGCGATCGCGGCGCTCGCGTCGGACTACCGGGTCGAGGTCGAGCGGGCCGCCGAGCCGGGCTCGGGGGTGTCGAAGACCTAGCCGCGGGCAGCCCTTCAGGGCCTCACTACTGCTGGTTCAGTCGTCCGAGCGTACTTTCGAGTGAGTGCTTCAATTTGTCCGCGGCGCCGTGGAGGGCCTGCTCGACAGTCGCGGCCTGATGGCTCACCGCGGTCGGCTGGCGCCCCGCAAGGCGTGCCTCCAGCAGACAACGCATATCCTTGGCACCCTGCTTCGCCTCGCTGTTCACATCGCTCAGGTGGACTTCCAGGCGTGTGATGTGCTGGGTCAAGTGGGCCAAGGCATCCCTCAGGACGATCTCGACCTGCTGGGCCCGCGCCTCGTTTCCCAGGATATTGCCATCGGTGTTGAGCTGAATCAGCATGGTCCCATCCTTCACCAGAGTCAGATCAGGCGCTCGGATAACGTAGTGAGAATCCTACAGCGGGCGCGGGTCTTGCGAAAACTCCGCCGAACGAACCCACCACGCCTGATGGCGCCAGTGCGGCAGCGCCGTCAGTCGAGCAGCCCGAGCAACGCCTTCGCCGCCGGCTCCGACGACGCCGGGTTCTGCCCCGTGATAAGCATGCCATCGGTCACGACGTACGGCTGCCAGTCCGCGCCCTTGCTGTAGTGCCCGCCGTTCTGCACCAGCATGTCCTCCACCAGGAAGGGGACGATCTTCGTGAGGTGAACCGCCTCTTCCTCGGTGTTGGTGAAGCCGGTTACGTTCTTGCCGGACACCAGCGGCTTGCCGTTCGGGCTCTTGGCGTGGCGCAGCGCGGCCGGCGCGTGGCACACCGCGGCCAGCGGCTTACCGACGGCGAGCGTTTCCTCGATCAGGGCGATCGACCGGCGGTCCTCCGCCAGGTCCCAGAGCGGGCCATGGCCGCCCGGATAGAACACGGCGTCGAAGTCACCGGCGGTGACGTCGGACAGCTTTTTCGTGCTGGCAAGGGCCGCTTGGGCGGCGGGGTCGGACTTGAATCGCCGGGTGGCGGGCGTTTGGGAGTCGGGCTCGTCGCTCTTGGGGTCGAGCGGGGGCTGGCCCCCCATGGGCGAGGCCAGCGTGACCTCAGCACCCGCATCCTGGAACACGTAGTAGGGCGCGGCAAACTCTTCCAGCCAGAAACCGGTAGCCTTGCCCGTATCGCCGAGCCGGTTGTGCGATGTCAGAACCATCAGGAGCTTCATAATGTGGGTCCTTGGCGACTGAGTAATCGAAGCAGTCAAGCGGACTGCCGTCTCATGATACCCTCGCTCCACCGGAAGTGGTTGGGCTGCTTCTCGTGGACGGCGACCTTAAGCTGGAGACGGAATTCGTCGGGACCAGCCCGTCGTCTTGCCGTAGGCATGACGCGGCCGCCGGTCCTCAGGTCGCGCGGGGTGGTGGCGATCCTCGAGCGCCTGGACTTTCACAAGGCGCGCCAGCGTGGTTCCCACCAACTGTGCGGCCGCGGGGAGCGCTTCGCCCGAGTGGAGGCCCAGCCAGCCCCGGCCTTTTCGCTGCATGCGAAGGCAGGCGCCGCGGCCAGCCGATCACGGCTTCTCGTCAGCTCGCCGCACTTGGTGGCACTTCTGACGGGCCGCGGCCATTGCGCCCGCGGCAGGCGCGACGAAGGTCGTCCCAGCGGGCGCTGAGAGAAGGCGTAGGCACTGCTCAAAACCAGGGGTATTGAACACGAAGACGATGGTCGCGGTATCGGCTCCCTTCGTCCGAAAGCCGATCCAGGTGCCGCGGGGAATGAATACCGTCGCGCCAGCCGTGGCTCGCCGAATCGAATCGCCGAGAGTCACCTCGACCTCGCCCCGGTGGACGAATACCATCTCATCTTCCTGCAGGTGTTTATGGACGCCGATCGAGTCGCCGGGCGGCATGTCTTCCATGCCTACCGTCAGCGTTCGGGACCCCAGGGTCTGGGGATCGACCTTGATCCACATCGGTTTGCGGCCCTGGAGCATGCGCGCCTCGCCTTCACCCCGCGCGAGTACCGCAGGCTGACCGAAGCCAGGCGCCGCCGCACGCGCCCCCGCTTCGGTGCCACTCTTCGGCGCGCGACATCCGGACGTCCACATGAGCACGAGTAGCGTAGGGATACGAGGTGGCAGAGACATCGAAGACACTCCGGTCTGGGGGCGTGTGCCTAACGGAATGCAAATCAGCTCGTCGCAGGTGCCGGAGGAGCGCGCTACGCGTCACGCCCCCTGAACGTCGACCGTGATGACCTCCCATCTCTACTGGACCCCGCCTCTCCTATTTCGGCTTTCTGGCTGCTCAGCTCTCCATCGCATCGCCATCAGAATCCTGTGCCGCGCGCTCGGGTGCGAATAAAAGAGCCATTCCGTGAACGACGACGGATCGACCTGACCAGCATCAGCATCTCGCAGCATGAACTCGGCGAGACCGAACGGTTCGCGTGACGCATTAAGTCCATAGATATCGGCCGCGGCTTCGATGCGCCGGGAAAAAGCATTGTTCAGCGGCAGCATGAGAATGCCCCACAGGCTGACCAGCGTAAAAAGCAGCGTGAGGGTAGACCCGGCAGAAGTACCCGCTAGCTGCCATTGCTGCCCCGGTGCTCTGGCGAGGAGTCTCAGTATCCACGCGATCACGAGGAAGCCCGCACCGGTCACCAACGTGTCGAACACGAGTCCCATTACCGTGTGCCCCATCACGTAGTGGCCGATCTCGTGAGACATGACCATATCCACCTCCGGCCTGGGCGTCGTGGCCAGCGTATTGTCATCGAGCACGATACGGGCGTGTCCGCCAATCCCCGACACATGCGCATTGAGTAACACACTCTGCCGCGACGCATCGCGAACGAAGACATCCGTGGCCGGCACACCATTGGCCCGAGCGAGCGACAGGATGCGTGCCTTGTCCGCGCCGTCGGCCAATGGCGTCACGGCGTTGAAGAGCGGCTCGATGTACGTCGGAGCGAGAAGCGTATTGGCAACGCCGAGAAGAAAGTAGACTATCGTTGCCCATCCGGCCCAGGAGGTCGGACGAAGCCGAATGAGCGCGAAGATGGCAACCATGCCGGGGACGATGAATGCGGCTGAGACGGCCCAGTTGAGCATGTCATCACCGAGCCACTGGCCGTATGGAGAGTGCGAAAGCCCGGCGTGACGATAGCGATAGAATGCCGCCCAGGTCTCGACCGGGAGTGACAGGAGAAAAAATAGAAGGACGACGGCAAAACCCACGAGCGCGTGCTGCAACACGGGCCGGCGCGTGATGCCAGCAGCACGGGCCGAGAGCTCCGCCGCTGCGCCGCTGACAAGCAGGAGAGCTCCGGTGGCGATGAGCGTAATCAGCCGCAGCGCGAACGCGACATTCCTGCTGCTGCTCAGCGCCTGTGCACGAGCCTGCGCCTCCGCCGGCACTCGCGCGATGAATGCCGCAGTCGCTGCCTCAGGATCGCGTGGCAGTGCCGCGTACCAGGCCGAGTCGGCCGGAGTCACGCGCACCGCAACTCGCAGCGGCACCGGTCGACGGCTAGTCTGAAAGCCCCAGGCAAGCGAACCGACAAGAGCCAGAATGACGAGAGAGAGCGTGAGCTTCATCGGGGCCGTTTGTTAAGGTCGGGATGACGCCGTTACTACTTGATGCGCGCCGCCGCACACTGCTTGGCAGTTGCAACGCAGCGTTAGGCGTCCCTGCGGTCCTTAATCGTCCATCCAAAGCGCTATTTGAAGCCAATGAAGCATGGCGCAACTCCATCGGTGCCCAACGGGAGCAGCGATAAAACGCGACAACCTCTCATGAAGACCTCTGGTGCTGCTGGTACATAACAGAGGGACTGGCCCAGTCAGCATGCCTACAGGCACAGTGATGTCAGCCTAACGAAATGCTGATCAGCTGCAACCGACCAGTGAAAACCTATGGTCCGTATCGCCGAGCCGTCGGCTCGGCGGCGAACGGGGCTCAAGCCCCGTTCGCGTTTGTCGGCTGCATCAGCGGGTTAGGCGTCAGGCTCCCCGGGGGCTTCCGCCTCGCGTCAACAGCCAGAGCAGACCGTACACGAGCACCCCGGGGAACGCCGCGGACACGATCGAGACCACAACGTAGACGACTCGAAACTACGTGGCGTCCACGTGGAAATATTCCGCCAGCCCGCCCACCACCGGTCGCGGGCCTAACGGCTGCACATCAGCTGCGGGCGGCCAAGCCCGGCCGACACAAAGCACTGTTCCCTATCCAGGCGCCGGGCGCCAGCCCCAGCGCGGAGCCTTGACCACGGTCCGCCAGCTGCATG
>JBBRGH010000073.1:0-10898 GCA_038240915.1 Gemmatimonadales bacterium
CATCGACCAGCCACGCATACGATTCTCCGATGGGGTTTCCGGACTCACGTGCAGATTGTGTGCCAGGGCGTCATCTACGTAAGCTGCTATCCCGTAGCGACTTACCAGAACCGACGGGAGGCCAGGGGTGTCCTCATTCGAGGACACTGACATGACGGGGCTACCGGTCGATCGTCGTCTGGTCGTAGTCGAACTTCAGCTCCGGCAGATCGGTCAGGTAGATGGTGAAGTAGAACGCGAAGTTGCCGTTGGTGTTGCGGAGAAAACTGAAGGCGGCGCGCCACTCGTGCAGCTCGCGCTCGAGCCGGACGGTCTGATCCTCGAAGGTCCCGTCGGTGATGTTGTACTGGGACGACCAGGACAGCGCCCAGAACGGCGTGGGGGAGAAGCTGGTGCTGAACCCGAGGCTCTGGCGGTCGGGGGTGGTCGCGATCGTCCCGGTTCCTCCGGTCGACGGCCGGCTCCGGTTCAACTGGTAATTGAAGTTCGCCGTGAAACTCCGGCCCGGGCTCCGGAGCGGGGCCTGGGTGCTGCTGAAGAAGGAGCCCGGCCGGGCCCGTCGGCCGGACTGGGCCACGTACGGCGTCGTCGCAGCGTCCCGCCGGCGGCCACCGGCGGTGCCGTCGGATTTCCCCCCCAGGCCGAAGATCGAGCCGATGGACCGGAAGGTGTTTCCCGAGACCGCGAAGCTGGCACTCACGCTCTGCAAGAAGGGATCGAACTTGGCGGTATCGCTGCCCACGGTGCCTCGCCACAGATCGTGGGTCAGGTTGAGGCTCAGACCGGGCAGTAGCTCGCTCAGGACGGTGTTGGTGACCGATTGGGTAGCCCAGCCGGTCCGTCCCGGTTTCTTGGCCTGCTCGAAGTCGTACGTGATGCCGCTGGTGTTGAGGCTGAGCAGCCGGATCTTCTGGGCCTCCGCGCCCGCCACCGACGTCGTGTCACCGCTCCGGGGCCGGTACTTCCCCTCGAACGACTGCGACAGGCTCACCGTGACCTGCTGCTGCGCGTCGCTCCGGAGTGCCACCACCTGGCCCGACTGGGCGATCGCGCGGGCGTATTCCTCCGGCACATTGGCGGCCGGCTGGTAATTCCACTGGATCACCGGCGAAAAGCTGTGGCGGATCCGTCCCAACGGCCCGAGACCGGGGAAGAAGGCGAACAGGGTCGGTGACGCCGACGCGCCGAACCGGAAGCGCTTCCCCTGGCGCACGAAGCCGCCGTTGGTGTTCCGGTTCCGGATGGCGAAGGGGCCGCTGGTGGAGTTCCCCACGCCCACCACCGGCTGCACTTTCCACGACCCGCGGAACAGCACCGGCAGGTTGATGCCGGTATCCCAGTCCACCGAGGTCTGGAAATCGCTGAGGAACGTCTGCCGCACCCGCACGCTGTCGGTCGGGTCGGCGGTGGACGGGTCGTCGGTGAAGAACGTCAGCGAGTCGGAGCCCCGGTTCTGCCGGTCCTCCACCTGGATCGAGTTCTGCCAGTTGAAGGCGCCAAAGCGGATCGGGGTGTCGAAGCTGGCCGCGGTGACGCGCGAGGTCACGTCGAGCGCCACCGTGTCGAGCAGGTTGCCCGGCAGCGCCCGGAGCAGCGAGTCGGGTCGCTTGGTGGTGTTGTTGGTGAAGCTGAGTCCGGGCGACCAGGTGATGTCGGAGCCGATGGCGATCGGCACCGGCGAGAGCGTCACCGCCGGCAGCAGCTGCTGGACGCTGCCGTCGTTCAGGTCCTGCCGCCGGTTGCCGCCCAGGGTCAGCGTCGCCCAGCGCAGGCGCTTCGAGTAGTTGAGCGAACTGGTGATCTGCTGCGTGTTCTGCAGCGGATCGATGGCGTTGCCGCGGATCACCGCCGAATTGCTGGCGTAGTTGACGTTGAACGTCAGGTTGGTGGAGAGGTTGAACTGCTGGCGATGGTCCCACCGGAACGTCAGGCCCGATCCGCCATCCACCTGCCGCTGCTCGTTGAAGCCCACCGGTCCGCTGACGAACCGGTTGAGCCAGCGGTACTCGCCGGTCACCCCGTACTGCACGTACCGGTTGGCGAACCAGTCGAGCCGGCCGGTGAAGTCGAGATAGTCGTTGGGGGCCCAGTAGTAGCCGATGTTGGTGACCTGGCGGTTGTAGCTCCGGGTGGGACGGACCAGGTCGTTGAGGCCGAATTGAGGCACCAGGATGCCCGACCGCCTGCCCGGCCGGACGTCCTGGAAGATGAACGGCAGCCAGAGGATCGGGACGTCCCGCACGTAGAGCACCACCGGCCGCGCCACCAGGACGTTCTTGGAGACCCACTTCACTTGCTTGGCGCTGAAGTGGTAGTGCGGCGTGGGGAGGTCGCAGCTGGTGATTTCGCTCGATCCGGCATAGATCCGGCTCGAGCTGGAGTCCTGCGCCACGTTGCCGCGGAGGAACCAGACCGTGGACCCCTCGGTGAAGTTGGTGAGGGCATCGTTCACGACGCCCCGGCGGCGGCAGGTATCGTAGCGGATGCCCTCTCCCACCAGCACCTGCCCCCGGTCGAACAAGTGCGGATTGCCGCTCGCGTCCAGCATACAGCTGTCGCGCTGGTAGCGGATGGTGTCGGCCTCGAGCTGGGCACCCTGCCGTTCGGTCAGGGCCTGCCCCCGGAGCAACACCCGGGCGCCCTCGATGAACACGGTCGCGGAATCAGCCCGATAGCGGGTGCTCTGGTAGCCGGTCCGGGCCTTGAGCGCCTGGAGCACCGAGTCGTCGGGGGCGAAGGTGCGGCTGGGGGCCGTGGGGATCCCGAGCCGGCCGGCGGTGGCGCTGTCGAGCGCCTGGCCCGGCTTCCTCCGAGTGGTGTCCTGCAGCGAGTCGGGGCGGCCGGCGGTGATCGGCGGGCGGCGCTGCTGCGCCGGGACCTGGGCCTCCGCCCGGCCCCCGCCCAGACCCAGGGCCAGCAGCACCATGCCCGCGATGGCGGCCGACTTCCGGCGCCGGCGCTGGATCACAACGGCGCCCGCGTACCCGACCTCGTACAACAGCAGCAGGGGGATCGTCATCATGATCATCGAAACCAGATCGGTGCCCGGAGAGAGCACCGCACCGGCGGCGAAGGACGCCACGATCGCGAACCGGCGGAACCGCGCCAGGTCGGCGGCGCTGATCACTTCGAGCCAGGCCAGGATGATGATCACCAGCGGCAGCTCGAAGGAGAGCCCCAGGGCCAGGACCACCTGGAGCACGAAATCGAAATAGTTGTCGTAGGTGATGAACGGCTGGATCGCCTCGGTCTGGAAACTGAACAGCACCTTGAGCGCCTGGGGCACCACGTAGACGTAGGCCAGGGCCGCGCCGGTGAGAAACAGCAGCAGCCCGACGAACAGCGCGGGCACCAGGGCCCGCTTCTCCCGGGAATAGAGGGCCGGGGCGAGAAAGGCCCACAGCTGCCAGAGGATGATCGGCGAGGCCAACACCAGCCCGACCATGAAGCCGAGCTTGAAGACGATCATGACCGGCTCGGTGGGGCTGGTGACGATCAGCTTGCCACCGGCGCCGGTCAGGTACGGGGCGATCGGCTGCTTCAGGAGATTGACCAGCTGGAACTGCTGCACCAGCCAGAGGCCGGTGCCGAAGCCGACCACGATCGCGCCGAGCGAGCGGAGAATGCGCCAGCGGAGCTCCTCGAGATGATCGAGGAAGGGCATCTCCCCGGGCGAGCCGGTCATCCGTCAGCGACGCCCGGGCTTAGCGCCCGAGCGCCTTCAAGCGATCGCGGGCCAGCGCGGCCTCGTCGGACTGGGGATACTTCTGCACCACGCGCTGGTAGGCATCCTTCGCCTTGGCGTTGTCCTTCCGGCGCTCGGACAGCAGGCCCAGGTTGTACAGCGCCGACGGGGCCCGGGCGGAGGTGCCGTACTTGTCCATCACCTGCGAGTAGTACGCGGCGGCCGAATCGGGATTCTCGGCCGCGAAGCTCTGGCCGATGAAATAAAGCGCGTCGGGCGCCCGAGGGCTGGTCGGGTAGTTCCGGAGCATCTCGCGGAGGCCCAGGCGGGCGGTGGTGGTGCTGCCGCGCCGGAGCTGCGCCAGGGAGGCCTCGTACATCTGATCGGCGGAGGCCTGGGCGCCGCCGGAGGGCTGCGCCGTGTCGCCCGGCGTCGGCGAGGGGCCCGCCGGCGTGGTGGACTCGATCTGGGCCCCGCGTGCCTCCAGCTGGGTGCGGAGCTCGCTCAGGCGCTGCTGGCTCTGCCCGGTCAGCTCCTGCAGCTGCACCAGCTGCTGCTGGATGTTGTACAGATCGGAGGAGATGTCACCCTTGAGCTGACCCACCGCCTGGCGGCTCGAGGCCAGCGAGTCCATGATCTGCCGCTGGATCTGGAGCACCTCCCCCAGCTGCGCCGCCCGAGTGGAATCCCGCCGCATCGTCTCGGCCCGGAGCAGCGCCACCTCGCCCTGCACCAGCTGGACATCGCTCTTGGACACGCAGCCGGCCAGCCCCGCCGCGACCGCGAGGGTCACAGCGAGGCGGCCGGTCACGCGTCCGGGTGCCGAGATCACTGCGGAGCGACCAGGTTATCCCCGCCGGCCGTGACCTGAAACTCATCGCGGCGATTCTGGGCGTAGGCGGTCTCATCGTGGCCGGCATTGAGCGGACGCTCCTCGCCGTAGGACACGACCTCCATCCTTGCGGCGTCGATCCCCTTGTTCTCGAGGTAGCGCTTGGCCGCGGCGGCGCGGCGGTTGCCCAGGGCGAGATTGTATTCGTCGGAGCCGCGCTCGTCGGCGTGGCCGCTGATCTGGAGCCGCACGTTCGGGTTGGCCCCGAGGATGGCGGCCTTCCGATCCAGGACGGCCTGATCGGTCGTGCGGACCGCGGCCTGGTCGTACTCGAAATTGATCATGGCCGCGAGGTCCGCGGCGACCGCCCGGGCCCGCTCGGCGGCTTCCTTGGCCATCCGCTCCCGCTCCATGCGATCGCGTTCGACGCTGTCGTCGGTGGGCGCGGAGGTCGGCGCGGAGGCGGGGGCCGGAGTCGGTTCCGGAGCGGGCTGCTCGGGCGGGGCCTTTCCGCCGCACGCGGCAGCGAGCCCGGCGGTGGCCAGGACCAACAACAGGGAGGTAGCGCGCATCAGGACTCCACGTTCGGGGTTAGGGAGCGACCGCGGTCCGACCCAGTCGGCGGGACCACGCAGGGAGCCGGGCAGCGCCAGGGGTCTTGAGCTGACGCACGCGGCCAGTTTCGATGTCGATGACCCAGAGCTGCCGGCTGCCGCTCCGGTCCGAGACGAAGGTGACGTGCCGGCCGTCGGGCCCCCAGCTGGGATCCTCGTTCCGGCCGGACGACGTCAGCTGCCGGACGCGCCGTCCTGCGACATCGACGAGAAAGAGCTGGGGGCTGCCGGCGACTTCGCGGTGAAACACCACGTTGGCCCCGTCGGGCGACCACTCGGGCGCGTTGGAACTGCCGGTGGCGCCGTAGTCGAAGGGCGCGAGCAGTTCCTGATCGGTGCCGTCAGCGGCCATGACGTAGATCTGCGGCGGTCCGGCCCGCGTCGAAACGAACGCGATGCGGCGGCCATCTGGTGAAAACGTTGGTGATAAGTTGTCCGCGTAGCGTCCCACGGTCAAGCGTTGCGCGCAGCAGCGATCGGCGACGTTGGCGATGAAGACGTCGGTCCCGGTCTCGTCGGAATGCGCGTAGGCCACCAGCCGGCCGTCGGGCGAGAACGCCGGCGTGATGTTGAGCCCGTTGGCGGTGCCCGGCACCGCCAGGGCGGCCCCGCTGCCGAGACTCTGCACCGCGACTCCGCCCCGCCCCGCGCCCAGCTGGGTATAGGCGAACCGCCCGCCGTCCGGCGCCCACGCCGGCGAGAGCGACGTCTCCCCGGCGGGGGTAAGCGGTGCGATCGTCTCGCCATCACTGTCCATCCGGTAGATCCGGCCGCCCGAGACGAACAACAGCCGGCTGGCGGCGATTCCGGGCGTGCCTGAGGCCCAGCGCGCCACCTCGTCGGCCACCCGGTGGAGCTCGAGGCGGTAGGCAGGTTCGGCCTCGGCGGGCAGGGCAAAGGTCTGCTGGCTCCGGACCTGACCGGCGTTGATGTCGTGGAGCAGCGCCCGAAGTCCCCCGGGCGCGGCGACCAGCTCGACGCCCACCTGCGCTCCCAGCGTCTTGTAGATCCCGTAGTTCACCGGGCCCGGCGTCGCGCCGCCGTCGCGACCGCCGGAGCCGGAGGCGCCATCGCCCACGGCGATCATCTCGAACCGGTCACCGTAGTCCAGATCGCGGCGGATGATGGCCCGAGCGGAGTCGAGGCCACTGCCCGGCAGCATCACCAGGCCCGGCCGGATCCCCGGCTGGTACTCGAGGATGACGCGGACCTTGTCGATGCCCTGGGTGGTGTCCTGGGCGCCGGCGCGGGGCGGCGCGACCGCGAGGAGCGCAGCCAGGAGGAGGACGAAGAACGCCGGGCGGGTCAACGGATTGGTCATCGGCTCGTAGGCTTGAAGTAGATGCTGACGGGCAGCACGTCGGCGTCCCAGCCGTCGGGCAGCGGGCCGAAGCCGCGGGAGTTGCCCGCGGCCTCGACCGCGCCCTGGGCGCCCAGGTCGAAGCTGAAGCTGCCCGACCGGGTGACGAAGCGGATGTCGCCCACGGTGCCGTCCCGGAGAATGAGGAAGCTGATCTCGGCCGAACTGTTCTGGCGCGAGGACTCCCGATCCCAATTGCGATAGACCTGGTTCACGATGTTCCGGAGATACTCCGGAAACGGGAATTGCAGGCCCGGCGTCTTGATCGTCGCGGCGTCGGTCCCCGTGCTCGGAGTCTCACCCTCGGCGGGGGCCACCGGCGCCGCGGTCTTGGGCGGCGGCTCGCGGGGGGTCTCGGTCGGCGGCGGTTTCGGGGTCGGCGGCGCCGGGGCCTTGGTCGGCTTGGGCTTGGGCGCCGGCTTGACCGGCGCGGGCTTTTCCTCGGGCGGCGGCGTGGGTATCGCCTCGCGCGCCAGGCGCTGCTTCGGCGCGGGCGCGGGCGCCGCCACCAACTCCACCGCGTAGGCGGGAGGATTCGCCTTGGCGGTCCCCACTTGGGCGAAGGCGAATCCCGCCGCGGCTGCGTGCACCAGCACGGTTCCGAACAGCCCCACCGTGGTGCCGGGCGGGCGACCACGGTCGGCGCGGACGATCACTTCGCGTCTTCCTCCTGCGCCACGAGACCAACGTTCTGGATGCCGGCGCCACGAATGATCGCCAGGACGCGGACAACCTGTCCGTAGGGCACCCGGGTGTCCGCCTGGAGGTACACCCCCTGCGGCTTGCGAGTGGTCACCAGCGACCGGAACGTCACCCGGAAATCATTGTAGGACACCGGCGTCTGATCCACGAAGATGCGCCCGTCGCGGTTGACGGAGACGACCATGCCTTCCTTCGGCGACAGCGGCCGCGCTTCGGCCCGCGGCAGCTCGACGTCCACGCCGCCCTGCATCATTGGTGCCGTGATCATGAAGATGATCAGCAGCACCAGCATCACGTCCACGAGGGAGGTGACGTTGACGTCGGCATTGAGCGGCATTTCGCCGCCCCCGCCGCTGCCGAGCCCGCCCATTCCGCCGCCCGCCATCTAGAGCAGGCCTTCCCGGGCCATGGTGCCGATCAGCTCGTAGGCGAAGCCCTCGAGCTCCCCGACGAAGAGCCGGACCCGGTTCACGTAGAGGTTGTACGCGATCACGGCCGGGATCGCCGCGGCGAGGCCGGCAAAGGTGGCCACCAGCGCCTCGGCGACGCCCGGGGCCACGGCGGCCAGATTGCCCGAGCCCTTGGTCGCGATGCCGGTGAAGGCGTTGATGATGCCGAGAGTGGTGCCGAGCAGGCCGAGGAGCGGGCTCACCGAGCCGATCGTGGCCAGCCAGGGGATGTAGTGCCCGAGCAGGTCGCGCTCGGCGGACACCTCCTTGCCGAGCACCATCTTCAGCGCGTCGAGTTGGGTCGGCGTCAGCGTGCTGCGGTCGGCCCCGCGCTCCTCCCGGAGCGCGCCGGGCCGCAGTTCCGAATAGAACGTGATGGCTTCGCGGAACAGGCGGTTGTAGGGCGACGGCGGCTGCTTCATCACGGCATGGTAGGCCTCCTGCAGCCGGGTCGTTCGCTCCATCTCGGCGAAGAACTTGTCGGCCTGGCGGTTGAGCCGCCGGAACTGCCACCACTTGAGGATGATGATGAACCAGGAGACCAGGGAGAAGACCGCGGTGATCACCAGCACGACCTTGGTCTCGGGGCTCGCGGTCAGGACCAGCTCGACCGCCGAGCGCGGGACGGCACCCCCCGTCTGGAGCATCACCGGACACTCTCCTGCTTGAACCATTCGACCAGTAGGCCCAGGCCGTCATCGAACTTCCACTCCGGCGTCCAGTTCAGCACCTGCTTGGCCTTGCCGATGTCGAGCGCGCTCCGGAACAGTTCGCCCGGCCGAGGAGCCGCGAACTCGAGCTCCGGTTTCTGCCCCATGACCTGACCCACCGTCTCGGCCAACTCGAGGACGTTGCGCTGGATCGAGGTCGCGATGTTGAAAGCCGGCGCGTCGAACTCCCCCGTGGCGGGCAGCTTCACCGTGGTGGCGAGGACGTTGGCCCGAGCCACGTCACGGACGAAGACGTAGTCGCGGGTCTGCTTGCCGTCGCCGAAGACGGTCAGCTTCTCGCGGGCCAGCAGCCGGGAGACGAAGATGGAAACGACGCCGGCTTCCGACTTGGGATCCTGCCGAGGGCCGAACACGTTGGAGTAGCGCATGGCGACGCCCGCGAACCCGCGCAGGGCGCCCAGGGCGCGCAGATAGTACTCGCCGGACAGCTTGCTCACGCCGTAGGGGCTGACCGGCAGCTTGGGCGCCGTCTCGGGGGTCGGGATGACCGCGGGGTCCCCATAGACCACACCGCCGCTGCTGGCGAAGACGACCCGCTTGACCCCGCCCTCCCCCGCGCCTTCGAGCAGGTTGGCGAGGCCGACGATGTTGATGCCCGCGTCGTAGGCGGGCTGGTCCACGGAGACGCGGACGTCGATCTGGGCGGCGTGGTGGTTGAGCGCGTCGAACTTGCCGGTGACGAGCAGCTCGCGCGCCTCGGGTGAGCGGATGTCCGCGCGGACGAAGCGGGCCGCCTTGGGAACGTTGCGCTCGTGCCCGCGCGAGAGGTCGTCGAGCACGACGACCTCCCAACCCTCCTTCAGGTACGCTTCCGCGATGTGGGAGCCGATGAAGCCGGCTCCTCCCGTCACCAGCACCCGCCCGCTCATCCGCCGCGTCTCGCCATGAGGTCTCCAGCTGGGAATTGCCGAGGGAATGGAACCGTCGCCCCGCAATATAGATACGTGAGCCGAGGAAGGAACCGGGGCGGGGCCGGAAATGCGACGCGGCGCCGGGGAGCCCCCCGACGCCGCGCCACCGCCTCACTCCCGGAGGTCAGGACGGGAGCTTGGCCACCTGCCGTGCCCCGCTGCCCGGCGCAATGTCGGGCGACAGGATGTTGATCAGCCGGGCGGTGGAGGTGTGGTCGCGCACGTGCACGATCTGCATCGTCGCCATCACCTCGTTGATCAGCTGGCGCCCGTCCTGGGTCCGCTCGGCCCGGCGCCGGATCTCGAACAGGTCGCCGGCGGCGACACCGTCCTCGCGGCCCTTGTTGAGAAACACCACCATCTGCGGCGCCTTGAGGTCCTGCCGCCCGATGCCGCCGACGAAGGTGGCCTGAACGCCTTCGGTGAGGGGGACTGCGTGGGCATTGCCCGAGGGGGTGAACTTCTCGGCCGGCAGCACCCGCTGGCCGTTCCGGATCGGCCCGTAGGTGGCGGCCACCGTAGCCACGTAGCGGCCCTGAACGGTGTCCACGATGCGCACGAGGCCGGTCGGCATCACCACCTGGCCGTAGCCGTCGATCTCGGCACCGAGGGTGGCCACCAGGAGCGTGTCGCCGATCTGGTAGGTGGCCCCGTGCGGCGCCTCGACCGCGATGGTCGAGTAAGGCATCGCGTTGGCGTGGGCGCCGTTGGCGCGGACCTGCTGGGGCGTGACCGGCCCGAGCACCAGCCCGAAGGGCAGCCGCTGGTTCTCGGTCAGAAAGCCCGACGAATAGAACTCGCTCCGCCGAAGGGCGCGGTAAGGCTGATCGTTGTAGGCCTTGACGCTCGCCTGCATCAGCGAGGTCGGCTTGGGCCCGAAGAGCCCCTGGCGATCGTCATCCGAATCGTTGGCCGAGACGGTGGTGAGCTGCGCCAGCGTCTGCTGCGGCGGGGCGTCGGTCTGGTCCGCCGTGCCCATGGCGGAGACAACCTCGGCCGGGGCGGAGTCGGCCGGTGCCGGCGCGGCCACCGCCGTCGCGGCGGGCTCGGGCGTATCGGTGGTCGGAACGGAAGGAATGCTGTCCCCACCCGCCAGACGCAGCACTTCGCCGGGGTAGATCCAGTGCGGATCTTCGACGACGGCGGTGTTCATCCGGTAGAGGTCCGGCCAGAGGAACGGGTCGCCACGATAGTGCTTGGCGAGATCCCAGAGCGTATCGCCCTCTCGGACCGTGTGGGTCTCGGGCGCGGCGGCCTGCGCCAGCAGCAGACGCGGCGTCAGGGTCAGGGCGAGCAGGCCTGCCCACTTGAAGTGGAACGAACGCGGCATCAGGGTCTCCCAGCGACGTCGGTGTCGGATATGGAGATGGCACAGTGAACCGGGAACGGTTCAGGGCCCGCAGGCGCAAATTCAACGCCAGTGGAGGCAGGGCCTGGCCATGAGCCGTAAAACGTTGTCAATATGATTGTTGCGGTTCCGGACACCGCGTCCGCTCGGCCCCAGGGGCTCTGGCGAATGGCGGGGGGTCGGGAGTTATCCGGCGGGCGAGGGGCCAAAATACGCAGCCGGCGAGACCCCCGAGATCTCGCCGGCTTCCGGTGCCGCCCTGCCTC